>JBCECD010000048.1:0-10876 GCA_039206745.1 Bdellovibrio sp.
CCTCAGGGCTTTCAATCTGACGTGTCTTTGCCGAATAAAAAACGGAGGGGCTCTCAAAAATATACCCATTTTCAGAGCGCGTGATCACATTGCCGACAATGCTCAAATCCTTCGATTTGTAATCAATCGTGCCCATGTCACCCGTCACTGTGAATTCCACCTTTTCCTGATTATAAAACAAAACTCGAACCTTCAGGACCTTCCACGTCCCGGCGCCTTCGCTCCCCTCGGCGGAAGAGGCAAAGAGCTCCCAGTCCCGATGTCCCTGCTGACTCTCCACCAAATGCACTCCCTGCATTTTTTGTTCTGCCAAAGCACTGGGTTCGTTTACCTTCTCTCCACGTTTAATGCGTTCTTCTTTTTCGAGAGTGCGACGGGCTTGCTCTTCCACACGAGCCCGGACCTCCGCCTCATCCTCATGTTCGAGACGAGAGGGAAATATAATAAGAATCTCAACAAAAAGGAGAGCCAATAGAATGGTCAGAATGAGATTCTTAAACTTAGCCATACTGGAGTTTAAAATGACGAGGCCCTTTTGTTCAAGATGAAAGCGAGTAAAAGTGCCCCTGACATATCGCTCTGCTAAGGAGTTCTACAGAGTGATATAAAGATTTTAATTCGAAGCAGAATCCTGTGGCAGCTTCGTCACTGCAAAATTGATCTCTCCAGCTCCCGCTTCGGTCACTGTATAAAGAACCTTTCTGAGAGTGCCGAAATCCACACCTTTATCGGCTTGAATGGTGACTTTATTCCAAGCATTGGGATCATCCTCCACCTCGCCTCGAGTCGACTCCACAGCCTCACGAATTTTATTCTGCAATTTGTTCTCTTGCTCGATGCGAGATTTCTCTAATGCAGCCTGTAACTGGGTCTTCAGATTCTCGATATTCCAATCTTCAGAGTTTTTAACATCATCAAAGGTCGCAACAGGATCTTTATCCAAAAGAATCTCTTTATTCGAGATCGTCACGACATGAGAAGGTTTCAACTCTCGCACACTGGAAGCCTTTGGCAGAATCACTTCCTTTGGAATATAAAGAATTTCACCCGTCGCATTGTAATTCTGCAAAAGGAAAATCACCAACACGGTGAACATGTCAACCATCGCTGTCAACGACAGCAAAGCGGTTACATCTCTTTTCCCTTTACGCTTGCTCAAAATATTATGGTAGCGATGTCGCTCACCGGGTCTGAAGATGGCCATCAGTTCGGCCCTCCTGTTGCAACGGAAATAGCTGAGAACCCTGCCGTCAGACAATTATCCATTGCTTTAATAAGCTGTTCATAGGGAATCGCATCGGCCACGGTGACAATGGCATCCACTTTTTCAGGATAAAGCTGTTTCACCCTTTGCAGTTGTGCAATCAGGCCCGCTTCATCGAACTCTTGATTCACCATCGGCAAACTGATGATCTGACGCCCCACTGTCAACACGTAGCCCACTTCCTTCACATCCACCTTCAATACCACATCTGCATTCGGAGGAGGTGTCGGGGCTGGCTGCGTTTCTGACTTTTTACCGTAAAGAGAACTGCCGATCTGGATCATAGACACCTGAGTCCACACAGCCGTGATCAACAAGAACGTGATCAACACGCTCATCAAGTCAATGAAAGGCACGAGGTTCAACTCGATATTCTTTTTTCTACCGCTCGATTCACCACTGTCTATGTGGGCCATGATCTTTAGTCCTTAATCTTTTCTCTGTTAGCAACCACGAGGTTTAACAAGCTCATGCTGGTTTCAATAACTTCATTTTCAGTTTTCTGAATACGATGCTGAAACAAACCATAAGCCACGATGGAGACGATCGCCACCAAAAGCCCGAAGGCAGTACAATTCAAGGCATGCGAGATACCTTTGGAAAGTTCAAGAGCTTTGGTTGCCGGATCTGCCGCCGCCACCGCACGGAATGAGCCGATCATCCCGATGATCGTTCCCAACAATCCCGCCAACACGGCCACGTTTCCGAAGACCGCCAGGAAGGAAACCCAACCTTCAACTTTAGGCATTTCTCTCATCACTGCGGCATCCATAGCCACTTGTACTTCTTCATCAGGACGTTTATTCATCGCCTGAATCAGACCGGCTTTCACCGTATTTGTCAGCGGAGCAGGACGTGCATCACAGAAGCTCACCGCTTGACGCAAATCACCTGCCACGACCATACGGAAAACCTGATCCGTGAATTCTTTTTTATCCACAGAAAGATTTTTTAATTTCATCAAACGATCTACGATCACAACAATAACTAAAAAAGCTATCGCGGCGATCACATACATCACAATACCTCCTTCTTGGAAGGCACGTTGGATGACATTCATGTTGTCGACTGCTACTGTTGGGTTCACTGAACTCCTCCTTAAAAAATTTAATCAGTTTGATTCAAAACAAAGGGATATGCTTGCACTTCCGCGGTCATACCCGGCGGAGGATCCGGAAAGATCCAGCTCGCCAAACGATCCCGGATGCAGTTCTCCACTTGAGCATTGCCCAATGTGGAGCTCTTCACTTTCACATTGCGCGCTTGCCCTTTGGCGATGATTTCCCACCCCAGAACCACTTTCCCCTCGATACGGACTCCCTTTGCCTTCGTATTCAAGACTCGCTCATAGCAACTCTTCACTTCATGCAGCTTGGCCCGGATCACTCGACGGATGGCTTCTTTATCAATAGTGGCATCGAAGGACTCTTCAAATCCACCACCTTCAATTGCAACGGAGGATTTGCTACCAAAACCTTCACTGGCTCCATAAGCTGATTGACCTGAGCTGCGACCTTTAGTTCCCACGCCAGCAATACCTTGAGTCGCTGTTCCTTTGCCGCCAGCTCCGGCATCCTTGAATTTCGAACCTAGATCATCACCCGCTCGATCTTCATTGAAGCCTGAAGTTCCTGTAGCTTTATCAGCCATGCCCAAAACCTCTCCCGCTCCCGAGTAGGCCTTATCAATATTCGCCCGATTGCCACCACCCCCAAAGGCGCTGAACAAGCCAACCTTAGAAAGATCCTTCGCTGATTGCGCATTCGCGCCGGCAGTCTCACCTGTTTTGACAGCTCCACCTTGACGTGTGGATGTAAACTTCTTCGTGCGATCTTGTGCGTTCGGTTTCGGCGCAACCTCATTTGCGCGCGCCGCCACCTGGTTCTTTCCACCTGGCGCCACAGGCCCTTTTTTCTGCGCATCTCTATTTTGATCAGCCACAATGACTTTCTGTGGAGTCGGAGTTGGAGTGGGCTGCACCGCCGGCGGTGGCGGAGGAGGCTCCGGTGGCGGCGGTGTCGGTTTCGGCGTCGCCGCAGGTGGAGGATTATTGAAAATAATCTGCGCCACTCTTTGCACTTCCTCTTGCTTATTTTGATCCCAATCCTTCGGAGTCGTTGCGGATACATACAGCGCAAGCAATCCCACCATCACAATGGACATCACCACGCCCGTCATCTCAGAGCCCGTCAACATTAAAGACGGCATCAGAGGAACAACCGGAGCTTGTGGAGAATAACGGACAAAGAGACTCAAGTTCCCACCCGGCAAACTCAGACACAACATTTCGTTCTGATCGACCCGGATATTGTGGCCCTGCCCTCCTCTTTGCGCTTTTCCGTTGCGAACCATTTCCTCCAAGCTTTGGTTGCCAGATGAACTGATCAATTCAACTTGAGTTTCCGCAGTGGTATTTACCTTTAAACCACTTGCTAAATCCAAAAGAGGATAGCCTCTTGGCAGCAAGCCTTCCGGCAAAGACACCTGACGATCCCCATTGTTGATGCGCACAGGTTTATTACCACGGAAATGATAATTTGTGAGAATACGCTCTTTCCATGCAACAATCACTTCAACAGTTGTACCCTTACCCGGCTTCAAATAAGTCTTTAAATTCTGAATTTCACTAGGAGGAGCATAAGAGCGCCCCTTCTTGGTTTTTTTATATGAAGCTCGACCTTTTTTAATTTCAGGCCGCGCTGGAGCTGAAGTCATTACTGCGGTTGCCACCGCGGTCGGCACTCCCACTACCTCAGGTGAAACCTCACTCACCCTAGAACTTTGCAAAGCTGCAGGCGGAGGAGTCACTGCCGTATTTTCCAAATGAGGCATCTCTACTGGCAATGCCGGCGTCACCTTAATTTCTTCCGTCTTCACAACTGCTGCCGGAGGCATGGAGGATTCAGGAATCTCAAGAGCCACTGGCGCTACCAGAGGATCTACCGGAGCTGGAGGCGTCACCGCCGCGGCTTCGCCTCCAGGAGAAGGAACGCTTTGAGGTTTGGGCACCCCAACAAAGAATGAAATTTTAAAAGGTCCAAGATGAATTTCATCACCTGATGAAATCATCTCATCTAAAATCGCCTGACCATTTTTAAATGTGCCCGTCTGTGATCCCAGGTCGCAGAGGTAGAACCCATTGTCTCTTTTTTCAACCAAACAGTGGATAGAAGAAACCTGATCTGAATCCAGATCCAGATGAACTTCCGCATTGTGCCCGATCACAATTTGATCTTGATCAAACTGCTTCACACCTACCAACTGTCCATTTTTAAAAATTCTAAAAATTAACGGTGATCTCAATTAACACCCCGAACTCGCTGTATATCCTCAGTTGATTTTCTCATCTCGGGTAAAAAATTCTCTCTTAATTTAATCAATCTCTTGTAGTTAAAATTCTTCTTTTGGAAAAGATAGAAGAGCTCCGGCTTTTGCGTTCCACCCTCGACCAATTCATCTTCGAAGCTCAAAGTGGCTTTCTTCTCAGGACGAGCTGCACTTGGAGAAGTCTGCGCCAGCCTGGCCGACTGTGCCTGGCTGATTTCCAACATGAACAATGCGGAGAGGACCGACATTGCAGTCAAAATTTTCATTTTTGTTTTCCAAAGACCCAACATAGATCTCTCCCGACCCTTTCCTCTATTTTAAACCAGCTTTTGCCTTATTTTCCAAAGCAATAATTTTATTCCGAGTGTCCGCAGGCCCTCCTACGAACTTTAGTCTGTTAATCATGTCCAAACCTTCTTGGAACTTGTTCAGATGATCCACTAAAAGAACAGCGTAATTGAACAACACCTCTTTATTGCTGTTGTTATCTTTCAAAGCGGACTTGTAGAGATCTTCTGCTCGGTCGTATTTACGATTTGCCGTCAGCGCGATCGCATAATTATTCAACATCCGGGGATCTCTTTGACCTCTTCTGTAAGCGGTCTCCAAAACAACTTGAGCCTTGTTATAGTCTCTCTCTTGCACATAAATTGCCCCCAGATTCGCAGCAGCCACCGAATCATCGCTGTTGACATCCAAAGCTTTGCGGAAAGACTTAATGGCATCACGACGCTCATCTTGCGCCAGTTGCACAATACCCAAGTTGGAGTACAACTCAGACTGACGAGGACTTGTTGCAATGGCTTTGTTGAGTAAAAACCGGCTGAGATCAAAGCGACCTTTTTTAAAATGATACATAGCCAAAGCGTTCAAGGCCTTGGCATCCTGAGGAGATTGGGCCAGAATCTGTGTCGCATTTTGATAGATTCTCTCATCACTCTGGGATTTCACCGCCTCATTTAAAGCGGCATACTGAGAAGGCGCTGCTGGTGTCACCGGTCGAACCGGTTCGACCGACTCAGACGGCGACACCGGAGCTGTCGCTGTCGAACCTTTCCCGGCCTCCACCTCTGTCAAGACAGGACGCTCCGGAGTCGGAGTCCCCTTTGGCCCTGTCGAAGAACAGGATACTAAAAAAGCCAAGACTGCACTCAATGCAAAAAGATTCTTCATCATTGTGCCATCCAATTCACCAAGCGAATGTCAGAGCCAATCTCTCCACCGCTGTAATATGCCTGAGGGTCCTGCTGATTCATGTACGTATAAGCTGTACGATAACCCTCGTTATAAACTTCTAATTCCAAACCACGATCGACCGTAGCCTTAAAACCCTCTCTTGCCTTACCATTGAAAGGTTCCGCAAACTTCTCTACGCCCGCTTTGTACTGTTTTGTTTCTTCAGCATTCAATCCCGGAGGAAGAGGGGCATTGATAATAGCCTGAGCCATATTCTGATTGGCCTCACCTAATATACTCAATGAGCTCACGATCTCTTCAGCACTGTCATACTTGATCACATCAGCCAGCTCGCTCGTAAGCTTAGTTAGCAAAGCCACCTTTTTATCTGCCGCCGCTTTTTGTTTATTAGGATCAGCAGGGAAGTTGATAGCCTTCATCTCACGGAAAGTTTCCATCGCTTCACCCAGACGGATTTTTGCCGCATAGGTTGCCCCCACGCCTTTGCGATTCGGAGCAAATCTTTTCTGTATAGCCAATGTTTTCTGCTTCCACTCATTCGCTTTGGTCGTCGCTCTCTGCTTGGAGTACAGCTCTGAAATCCAGTAAGCACTTTCAACCACTTTTTCCTGACTGCGACCACCGCCATCTATGTATTCCGTATAGCGAGAGATGGCCGCTCCATTTTGCCCTGCCTTGCGGTGAATCTGCGCCATACTGAAAACAGCTTCAATATTATCCGCATGCTTTTTATTGATACGGATAAAGTCGGCATAAGCCCGCAGAGCCTCTTCCGACTTACCCAAAGCTTCATATAATACCGCCGCATTGAACACCAGGTTCGGTGTCAGAGGATCATTGGGACTTTCCTGAGCGGCCTGTCTGTACAGTTTCGCAGCCTCTTCGAAGCGAGCAGAATCTTGGTATTGCTTTGCCAAGAGACGGCGCACTTTCGGCTTGAGTTTCTCTGCCGCCGGATCTTTCGAGTCCATCACCGCCTGATAAGAGCCCACTGCCGCAGCATTCATTCCAGCCCGCTCATAGTTCACACCCGCATTGAATTGGGCGGTTACAGCTAAGGGCGAAGTCGGATTTTGTTTGGCAAAAGACTCATAAACCTGGGCACTCTCACCATACTTTTTCTCAACTTCCAAGTCTTGGCCTCGCTTGAAGGATGCCTTCTCCATCACATTACGGATGTCAGATCCCGTTTTGGAAGAGGCAATCGCTGGCACTGCGAGCAGCTCTGCTCCGGCCTTTTCCAAGCCTGCGTAATCTTTTCTCAGGTTGTAGATATCCAAAAGCAAGTTTGCAGAATATTCCGCATATTTGGTATTGGGATATTGTCGCACCACCTCACGGAAGTGTTTGGTCGCTTCATCAAAGTGATTGCTTTGATAGTAAAGACGACCGATACGGAATTTGATCTCAGCCGATTTTTCAGACTGAGGAAATTTTTCCACATACCACTGACCGGCCTTCACAAAGCGATCCACTTTAGGTTCCAAAGGCACAGGGTCCAAGGAACTGCCCACCCGCTTTTGCATATCTTCATCAGAAGGAATGCTGCGCTCAACGGCCAAGATAAGATTCTGTGCTGACTTACTGTAAAACTTGCTCTGAGGAGCATTGTCCACAACCCATTTGTATTGCACCGAAGCCTCATCGTACTTGGTCATGTCGTAAAGCAGCTCTCCATAATAGAAGTGCATATCGGCCACCAAAGCCGAATCTGGAAACTCACGCAAGTAAAGCTGATAAGCTTCGTTCGCCAAAGCCTGTGCGTTGGGAGAGCGGGAGTTCTGAGCTGTTTGATGCTGTTGCAAAACGTAATTGCGCAAAGTTGTTTCACGCAACTTATAAGAACTCTCTATCAACTCTTTATTATTTTTATTGGCTGCATACCAGGAGCCGTTGGCACTATAGTCCGTCACCCAACCATACATCTCAGTTTTAAAGCGAGCTGTATTCCGGGCGTAATAGTAGTTCTGCACAATCTGATATTGAAACTCAAAAGACTTGGGAGATGTCGGATTTTGCGAAATCAAAAGCTTAAAGATATCCCGCGAAGCTTCTTTATTACCCCGATCCGAATACTGATAAGCCAAACGCTCGAGATAAGAGTTTGAATCAGCTCCCACCAGATCTTTAAAGTAAGAAGCCGCTCGCGCAGGATCACCGCTCTCCGCATAGAAGATCACAATATCGCGCAGCGCTTCGCCTTCGAGACGGTTGCGATTGACGGTTTTCAATCCCGCCACCTGACTGCCGGTCTCAGCTTTTCCAGCTTTGATAATAAACTCGAGGTAGTTCATAGCCTGCGCTCCTTTTCCCAAACGGAAAAGACACCAAGCTCCCTTGTACAGAGCAAAAGTGTGCAGACGATGTTTTCGCTCCTTAATCAAGAAGGCATACTCTTTATATGCCGGAGCCCATCTCTCATTTTCGAAATGATATTCCGCCAAGGCAAAATGAGCCTCTCCCACAAAGGGAGAGTTCGGATAAGAACGGGTCAATTGCTCATAATAAGCTGCCCCTTTATTCGCATCACCCAGCTCAAAGGAGTTATACCCCAGGAAGAATAATGCCTGACTCATCTTTTCGTCACGGGGGAAATCGCGCTGGAACCATTCGTAGAGTTGCACGGCTCTTTTGTTGTAATCACGAGCCTCGGCAATATCCAATTTCGGTTTCACTTTGGTTTTTCCAGACTGGAAGGCCCGCAGTTTGGCATCGTATTCATCTTGCTTGCGCGAATCGATCAATCCCGCCTTTTCCACATAGAGCTCAGCCAGACGCAGCCAGAGTTCGCCGCGATTAGGGCTGTTTTTAAATTTTTGCGTCAGCTTGTAAAGTTCGCGAATCTGTTGATCCAAAACTTTTTCGTACTCGCCTCGTCCTCCTCCGCCGGAAGACTCTCTCTGCATCATTTCTGAAGAGCGCGGAGGTTTCACGGACTCCAGGTTGTAACTTTTCACCTCAGACTGAAACCCCATATTGGTTGTCGGCAAAGATGTATTGGTCTTGGCCGAACTCTCACGGGCCTGCGACAGGAGATCTCCCACCGTCTGCTTACGAGGCCGCGCTTGATTTCCCCGGTTTTGCGCAGAGGCTTCCATCCCCCCACACAGAGTGACCAGAAGAGTCGAAACTAAAAGCTGATGTCTATTCCATTTCATATATATCACTCGCAACTTTGTTTTCCGAGATAGTGGTAATTCCCGATCTCATCCAGCCAGTATTCACCTCGGAACGGATAATATTCATAGCCGTTTTGGATATAGAACTGACGATCTATATTCTCATCAATCTGCTCGCCACTGATATCCTTGCCAGCAATTCTCTTTTTGATGGCGTCCTTACGACCGTTGATCATCTCATAACGAATGAAACCCGCCTGTTCATACAGATCACGTAATTCAAGTCGCATATTCAAAAGATGGGCTTTCACCATATCGCCAATGGCATATTTCGTATTGCGACTGCGGTTGGCTAGGATCTTCAAAGCATATTGGCCCAAAGAGGATGCGCGGAAAGAGGCATTGGCTTCCACCCGGTTTCTTTCTTGAGTCAAACGCTCGAGGTAATTCATAGAGCGCTTCACATCGCCTTGATCTAAAACACTGCGTGCGACGATATAGGGCAGTCGCAAGTTGGTGTTGCGATCTGTATTCTTCATGACGTGGGCTTTTTCCACTTCCACATAAAAAGTGTTGGGATCATTGCTGGCCTTAAGAAAGTCGCTGATCTTCACTCGCACAGGACCGTAAGTCTTTTCAAACAGACCCAGGACTTTTTCCATCTCATCGTATTTACAGATATAGAGATACACAATGGCACGCAAAAGTAAACTCTCCGGCATATAAAAGTCTTCGTAATATGCCGAATGGAGAGTTTGAAAATTACTTAAAACCGAGCGGAAACGGGCCGCTCTCAACATCGCCCAGCTCTGCTCAAACACCGAGTCATGCCACATGATGGTATCACGAGGGATGCGTGAATAAGCTTCAATCGCACCCTCCCAATCTTGTTTTTGATAGAGTGCGCGAGCCAAACCCATTTGCGCCGACACACGATTGGTGTCTGTCACAGGAGCGCGGCGACGGGCTTCCAACATCTTTGTAAAGGTGCCCAGAGCCTGACTGACTTGATTGGCTTCCAGCTCCGCCAAGCCTTTACTGTAAAGAGCTTGATAATAGTAACTGCTGCTTGGCCCGACTCGATTGAAAAGCTCAGCGGCTTGAGAGAACTCTTTGCTTCTTAACTTGATCTCACCCAAACGGAAATGAATCATATCACGCAGATTGGCTGGAAAATCATTGAGATTCACCCGCGAAACCGCGTAGTTTAAAATCGTATCATCCCCCAAGGTGTCAGCCACAATAGAAAGTTTTTCAATCGCCAACTTGGTGTACTTCGGATGATTCAAACGGATGACATCCACAAACTGGAAGGCAGCCGTTTGATACAACCGCAGCTCTACAAGCATCGTACCGAGAATATATTTAATCTGGGGCCGATCCGCTGCCAGCTCCTGGCGACGGCTGAGTGAGAACAGCGCATTGGCTGCGGACTCATACTGCCCTCCCTGAGCCATGCGCAAAGCATTGCTGAGTTGATTGCGTAAATTTGTGTCACGAGGACTTACTGCCGTTGGACGACTGCGCCCTCTTTGTTGAGAGGACCCAACTACCGGCGCCATCACACTTAATGTCAGTAGGACGAGGATTGTTTTTCTCATCGGTAACTAGCCTCCGGAAAGAACCAGCTCATCCCCACAGTGAGGAAAAGGTTGTTGAAAGAACTCGTGGATTTATCTATTCCCGTCGCGTTGAAGAAATTCCAACTGAAATCCCACCGAACAGCATAAGCTTTACTCAAAGCAAAAATCTGTCCCGCGGCCAGATGAACTGTTCCGGCATTTTCTCCAGCTTGAGTTTTAGTGGTGCCATATCCCGCAGATAAATAGAGATCAAACGGGATGATCTTTTCGTTAAACCAAGAGATCTTTCCGTATATAGGCACATACATCAAATCCAACCCGACATAGGATTCCGGATAGACAATGTTTTCTGTGCCCACTCCTTGGATGTCTTTCAACTCGTCAGT
>JBCECD010000049.1:0-5551 GCA_039206745.1 Bdellovibrio sp.
AGCCAGGGCAGACTGTTTTGGATCTAGGTGCGTCTCCAGGATCTTGGTCACAATATGCATCCATGAAAGTAGGAGAACAAGGCCGTGTACTCGGTGTGGATCTGAGTCCGGTGACTGTGAAGTTAAAAAACGCAGTGTTCATCCAGGCGGATTTACGAGATTTGAATCTCGATGATATTTTCAGAGAGCACGGTTTTGAACCTCCTTTTGACTTAGTTCTGTCTGATATGGCTCCCAAGACAACGGGTATTCGTATGACCGATCAGGCGCGTTCGATGGAGCTCTGCGAATTGGCTTTGGATGTGTCTCGTCGGTTCTTAAAGAAAGACGGGCATTTTGTCTGCAAGCTGTTTCACAGTGACGACTTCACAAAATTGCGTGATGAAATTAAAAAAAGTTATAACAAGTTCGAAGCTGTGAAGCCGGAGTCCACGCGAAAGATCTCAAAGGAAATCTTTTTGGTGGGAATTGGTAAGAAGTAATGGCAACGCAGATCATTCAGATTGTCTTTGAAAACGATCAGTTTGTTATCTGTGACAAACCTCATGGCGTGCTTTCAACACCCGCGCGTTTCGAAGATGAGGACCGCCGCTGCTTGGGCGTAGAGTTGCAGACAATGTTGAAGATGCAGATCTATCCTGTGCATCGTCTCGATTACGAAGTCTCAGGATTGGTCATGTATGCAAAGAGTGCGGAAGCACATCGTCTTGCCAATGCATGGTTTGAGAAGAAGGAAATCCAAAAAACCTATAGGGCTTGGACCACAAAGCAGGACTTTTCGCATATTCCCGATACGGTTTTCAACCCCCGCACTATGATAAATTTACAAAAATCAAACAAGTTTGAGTGGAAAAGTAAAATTTTGCGTGGAAAAAAAAGAGCCTACGAAAGTGCTCAAGGTAAGGTCAGTTTGACACTGGCGGAGTTCCTGGAAGCCAATTCAGAAGGCTTTTTGCAGTGGAATTTGCAGCCGGTGACAGGAAGATCCCACCAGCTTCGCTTCGACTTAAGTCGACAGGGGTTCCCGATCTTGGGTGATAAGCTTTATGGGTCGAGTGTTGACTACGGCTTGGAGAAGATCGCGCTTCGTTCTTTCAAGTTAGATTTCTCCAACTGCTCTGGAGCTGGAGTTCTAGGGCTGCCTTCAATTATAGAAGCTTTTGCGCTTTAAAAGCTCTTGCGAAAGAGTGCGTTTGTGTTTTGCAAGCGAGTGAATTGCTCAAAGAAGTCTTCATAGAAAATATAAAAAATATTTCTGCGAAGTTGTTGTCGAAGTTTTTTTACAGGAAAAAGTTTCGCATGAGAAAGTTCACAAAGTTGTGGCACGATTTTGTCGACTAAAAATTCACTCTGCAAAAATGATCAAACTGACACCAGTTCAACGTCCTCGCAAAATGTCATGTATGAGTACGCATATAAAAATAGAGTTGCTTGTTTTTAATGGATCGTACTAAATGAAATTATGAACAATGATTCGTATACAGAGTATCGTTCTGAAGTAAGTGAAGTGATGAATTGCATTCGTCACATTTTTAAAGCCCTCCGCATTTCTTCCAGCCAATTCGAAAAAGAAATTGGGTTGAGTACAGCCCAGATTTTTGTTTTGAAAAAGCTCAAGGAAGAACCCGGACTGTCGATCAACGATCTTGCAATACGAACCACCACTCATCAGAGTTCGGTGGCGGTTGGGGTGAAGAAGTTGGAAGAGCAAAACTTGGTTTTGCGTACGGTCTCTCCCAATGATTCACGTCGGGTTGTGGTCAGTCTGACTCAAGAAGGGGAAAAGAAGCTGAATGAGTTGCCGAGAACTGTGCAAGAGCAGTTGATCGACTCTCTTCAGAAAATGACTCCTGAGAAGACGGCTCTCCTTGCCAACTTGATGAAAGAATTCATCCGAGAAGCTGGCATCGCTAAAGTTTAAAAGTTCATAGCTTGCAGAGTGGAGATTCGCGCTTGAGAGCGGATCTTCCTTGAGAGCTGTGGATCTTTAACAGCTTTTTTCTCCAAGAACATTTTTACATCTTCGGGAGCCCATGTTTTTCCCGACTGAATAAGGATGGAAGCGGCCAGTCCACTCACCCAAGCCGTTGCTTGGGATGTTCCACTCATAAATCCATATCGTCCTTCTGGCAGTGAGGAGAAGACGTTCTTTCCGGGCGCCACAATGTCGACAGAGTGCGAGCCATAGTTGCTACTGGCTAGCAGTCTTTTTTGCGAATCCATGGCTGCTACGGAGATGATATTGCTTAAACCATAGCCCGCTGGATAGTAGCCGACGACATCGGTATTACGCCCTTCATTACCGGCTGCTGCAACGAAAAGAATGCCCTGTTTCTTCGCTTCTCGAATGGCGGCTTCCTCCAGCGGGCTCTTAACATCTCCTCCACCTGAATAATTGATAATGTCCGCCTTCATCTTGGTTGCGTAGCGAATGGCGCGCACGGTGTTCATCAGGTTGTCAGCATTGCTTGCCAGCGGATCATAATATTTTAAGATCATCAGTTTGACTCTCTCATAAGGAGCCTGTTGCAGAATGATGCCGGCGATATGAGTGCCGTGTCCGTGATTATCTGAGAGATCATTATTGTTAGAAGCAAAGTTCCATCCATGGAGGTCCCCGGCATATCCATTGCCATCGTTATCATTCCTGTTTTTTTCTTTGGTATTTGTCCAAAGATGACTCTTAATCAAAGGGTGAGTGATATCCACACCGGTGTCGATGATGGCGATCACAACATCTTTGGATTCTGGTGCCACAGCTGTTGTCAGAGAAGGCATAAGCAGGCTGGCAAAAGTGAAAGTCAGAATATTTTTTGTGTTGAAGCTTTTCAATGTGTTCATGCCAGAGAAGCAAAGCAAAGACGAAGCCAATGCTTTTCTCTCACTGATTTGCAGTTGAGGTGAAAAGTGCCTGTGAAACGAACGCAGTTGTCCAGATTTTTCTGAACAGCGGAAATCTCAAAACGAGTGTCGAGAATTTTCTGAACACATGCCGTTTTTGGGCAACTGTCAAAAAAATCGACAGAGCTGTTTGCTCTCTAAAAGAAGCTATTGCTTTAAGATGACTTTTCCTTAGGTCCTTTATTTGCAATTTGTGAACGTCTATTGGAATACAAATGATCAGAACGTTTTGGGTCTTTTCAATATTTATTCAGTTTTTGGGAGTGTGGGGAGGGACGATCTTTTCTTCGCAGGCTCAGGCACAGGAGCGCTGTGAGCAAGCCTTGCAAAGTGGCATTGCTGTTCTCCGTTCCAAAGCTCCTCCCGAGGTGATTCAGGCGCATCCTCAATATATAGAGTCTTTCCGTCGGGGCTTTTATCAGGAAGCTGCTATGGAGCTTTATAAAGCCAGAGAAAGCACACAGGCATTATTATTGGAGCAATGGATGGAGGCAGAGATGTCCCAGGAGAAGCTTCTCTATGTGCGAAAGGCTCAGAGCGGGAAGGCTTCGAATGCTTACGAAGTGAGATTTGAGGGCGGGCTTAAGGCTTTCCTGAAGCTCGACCAGGCTCATTCAAAAGCGCAAAATTTAAAACATTTGGTGAATCATTGGTCCGAGGTGAGCTCTTATAAATTAGATCGTCTGGTTGGTTTGCATGCGGTGCCGGTGACAGTCGCGCGGCATTTAACGAAAGAAGAACTCACACGTCTGGGGTTGGAGCACGAGGACTCGGTGTGGGTGAGTATTCAGGCGGCCCTGGAGTCTGTTGCTGTCACGGAGAGCTCCCAACAGGATGAAGGAGCTTTGAAGATATTTGACTATCTTCAAGGAAATATTGATCGCAATATCAAAACCGGGCACAACCTTATTAAGCAAAAACATTTCTTGGGAGCTATTGATAATGGGGCGGCCTTCCGCCTCTCTGAAGCGCATGAAGCCGAATTGCTTCAGCATCGGCAATACCTGGTGCGAGAACCTGAGACCTATGCTCTGTTGCATTCTATTTCTGTTTTGCCGCCGCATCAGATTGTCGCAGTATTAAGTGAATACCTCAGTGAAGAACAAATACAAGGAGTGTTAAGACGACAGCGGGAATTAGGGCAGTTCTATAAAGAGGGGAGTTTTCCCTCTAACTTTGTAGAGCGTTGGGCACGACTGCTTCAGCTTCAGTTTTAATTTAGAATGTGTGATCACTGATCGAGGCTTAGCCTCCGACGGAAGGAGGCTCGTGGTCCTCTCCCGGAGGGATACACAAGATTTCTGATCAAGCCATGAAGTATCTGACTCTTTTGTTCCGCGTGCTTGTTGAGAAGCATCAAGCTGCGCGGCGGATGTTCGGAGCCTTGGCAATACTGTATTTATTGCGGCCTGTTTGTTTGGACTCGTAGAGAGCCTCATCGGCGCGTTTATACCAACTGTCGGCGCTTTCACCGGTGGTGAGTTGGGCAATGCCCATGGAGACGGTGAAGCGGATCTGCATATCTTCATGGACAAAGACTTCTTTTCGAATTTTGGCCATCGCCTCTTCGGCCATCTTGACAGCAGCCTCTGTATTGCAACCAGGAAGAATAACAGCGAACTCTTCGCCGCCCAGACGAGCGATAAAATCCTCTTCTCGTGAGAAACTTTCCTCGATGAGGCGCACACATTCTTTCAGTACGAAGTCGCCGATGTCGTGGCCATAGGCATCGTTGATCTTTTTAAAAAAGTCGATATCCAAAATAATCAAAGTCATGGGATCTTTATCGATCTCATGCAATTGAAGATAACGACGAACTTGCTCATCATAACTGCGACGGTTGTGCGCACCCGTGAGATGATCTCGGCGCATGGTCTGATTGGCTTCCATCAATTGTTTTTTGACTGTAGTCAGATTCTTTTTGATGGAGTCCATGCGCTTTGAGCGGCGTTCGTTACTCACGGTCTGATGCTTAAGATAAAAGTTGATGAACTCACGGGATTTGGCGCGCAGATCGTCGATGGAGTTGCTTTCGACGGCTTCGCGCAATTGCTCTAAAGATTGATTGATATCAGCTTGAGCCACATCTTCGACATGAGCTTCTTCGCTGAGATGATCCGCAAAATCCCAAATGATGCGTTTAAAATCATCGAAGGTGTTTTGCACATAAGAGTATTCATCGATGCGATAACTTGACATAAACTGTCGAACGCGGAAGAGAGCCTTTTCAACCTCTTCGGGATTGGATTGCATGAGTTCTTTGGCGAAAGTGTCGAGCTTGGCTCGTACTTTGCGCACAGAATGATTTTGGATTTCAAAGAGATGTTTGTTGTAGACATCCAGTATGAAAAGCAATGTGGCACGGTCTTCGGTTAAGGCCGGCATGTCCACCTTTTTGGTGGTGCCGTTTTCAGTAGGGGATGCTGAGCCCCAGTCCATGTCCAGCTGATCGACGAGTTTTTTCATCCAAGATTTCAAGGCTGCCTCCTCAATTCTGACAGATCATTTTCTCTTCGGAAAATGATCTGCCGGGTTAAGGTCCAGGAACGGAAATTTAACAACGATGTCTTGAATTGAGACGCTTTTCGCTTCAATTGCAATATTTTGTCATGTCATCAGGCAGCCTTGTTGTTTTGAGAGGCATCCTAGG
>JBCECD010000049.1:5561-10850 GCA_039206745.1 Bdellovibrio sp.
CTAGGTGAAGTAAGTCAGTGAGCAGAGGCACTGCTTTGGGTTGATGGTTGAAATTCCGTTTCCAGGCTGATTTCGGCGTTTAAAACGCGAGAAATAGGGCAAGATGCTTTGGCCTCGTCCGCGATCTTGCGGAAGGTGGCCTCATCAATGCCGGGCACCTGCGCGCGCAATTTCAAACGTGAAGAGGTGATTTTAAAACCTTCACCTTCTTTGGCAATGGTGACTGTGGCAGAGGTTTCCAGGCGAGTGGCTGTCACTCCTTGTTTGCCAAGAGCTCCTGATAAAGCCATGGTAAAGCAACCGGCATGAGCCGCGGCAATCAACTCTTCAGGGTTGGTGCCTTTCTGCTCTCCGAACCGTGTGCTGAAAGAGTAGGGAGTGTTGTTCAGAATGCCACTGTCGCTGGAGAGTTCACCGCGTCCGTTCTTGATATCTCCTTGCCATACTGCTTTTGCTTTACGATCCATAAATTCCTCCTATTGATTTGATGAGGTCTCATCTTAGGAGTGAGAGGAGGCGATGCCAAGACTCCGTCTGATTTCTCGCAGCTTTTGTGTTGCTTCACAAAGACTTTTTAATTTTTAGAGGAAGAGTTATAGAGGGCTCATGAGTTTGGAGAAATTTTTTACAGATCTTATTGAGCGCGTGGAAACTTCGGAAGAGATTTCGAACGCAGGAACTGATAAGGATGGATTTTATAAACCGACCAAGACGATTTTGTTGCGACATCTTCGGTTGTTAAAGGATTTGCATGCGAAGCCCCTTGCCAAGCAGATGGTGAAATCATCTTGGCAGGAAGTTGTGCAGATATTGCCACCGGAATGGCTCGTCCTGGAGTCCGAAGACCGGGCCGAGCTAAAAAAGATTTTGAGTTGAGAGGCTTTAAATGCATATTTGTTTTGTTTCGATATTACACCGTCCACAAAGAAATTCTCAGGATCTAAAAGGGACTCTGCCCAATGTTTTAAGGCGTTTTACTGCCTGAGATTTCAGCTATTTAGTGAGGCTGTAGGAGAAGATGCCCAAGCTCTAAGCATTCGTGGAACTTTTCTTTAAAAATCACAAAAAAGTTAAATTATTCGTAAGAAATCGTATTGACTTTGTTCTACGGTTACCGCAAATTAGGCGCTCCTAAACGGACATGGTTCGCTAGCTCAGCTGGTAGAGCACTTCACTTTTAATGAAGGGGTCGATGGTTCGAATCCATCGCGAGCCACCAATTATCTGTTTTCAACTCAAGTTGAATTAGGTAAAGTCTGTTTTCACCTAAACGTTCCCATCGTCTAGGGGCCTAGGACACCTCCCTTTCACGGAGGATACAGGGGTTCAAATCCCCTTGGGAACGCCAATTTTGCTTTTTTCTTTATTTTTTAGTAAAATCTAAATGTTACCGAGTTCGATATTTTGCCTTAAGGCGAAGAGGATTTGAAATGCCACAGATTTGCTATTTCTACGGAATAACAATCTACATTCAGTTTTTGGATCACAATCCTCCGCATATTCACGCTGTCTATCAATCTTTCAAGGCTCAGTATTCAATTGGTGAAGCGAAGCTCCTTCGCGGTAAAATGCCAAACAAAGCAGATCAATTGATCTGCGAGTGGATTAAAATTCGACAAACAGAACTGATGAAGGATTGGGATCTCGCGAAAGAGGGGAAGCCTGTTTATCCGGTTTCCCCATTGGAGTAATTATGATTTCAGGCGCTGACTTAATTGAAGTTGAATCGGTTTCTGCTGAAAAAGATTTTGTGCTTCAAATTGTTTTCAGTAACGGACAAAAAAAGAAAGTGGATCTCTCAAATTTATTGAAAAATCCACCTCCAGTTTTTTCGTCCCTTCGCGATCAAAATGAATTCAAAAAAGTATCTGTGAATCCTGTTGGTGGTATTCAGTGGGACTGTGGGGCCGATCTGAGTGCTGATTTTCTTTTTGCCGCTTGAAGTCCAATTCGCGCTGCCATTTTTCCAGTGTAAGGAAAACTTCGGCCAATTCCGTTATTTGTTCTTTTGTTAGTTTTTGGCCTTGTTTTGGTTGTTCTTCGGATTTATCCATCAGCCCTGATGTAAAGAAACGCCCTTTATACGAATTCCAATATCGTCCCACCGAAAACCATGTTTCTGCTCGAAACGCTCTATCTCCGACAAATAAGCCTCTCTATGCAATGATTTGAGTACCGCCGTTTGTTTCGTAAACTTCGCAAAAGAAATGGCGTGAGGAAGACAAAATGCCCATTTACTTTCTTCAGCCACAAGATCAACAATTTGCTTTGGCGCAATTTTTTGAAATTCAATCCAATCGGTATTCTGATTTCGAATATCAACTTTTGCTGGGTTCATACAGGCGCGGCGAAGAGAATTACTTCGAGCAAAATCCCAACCTGAATATTCAGATATAATTTTTCTTTAAGAAAGTTTGCTTTGAAGATGCGAACTAAGTTCTGAACCTGAAAAGTTGATAATCAGCTTAATATCATCAAGACTAAACCCCAAACTTTGCAGATCCCTAATACGGTCCACTGTTTCAAGCCACTTTTGGTCATAATATCGATAGTTGTTTTCACCCCGAAGAGACTTTGGCAAAAGACCAATGGACTCGTAATACCTAATGGTACGAGCTGAGACCTTGGCCGTTTTTGCGAAAGTTCCGATTGAAAGCATCTTTGAATTCCTTCCCATAAAGTTCATCATGGAGTTTGACGTAACGACAAGGTCAATACGGCGATATGAAAACCTGGACGGCGCGTCGATACGGCAGTTCGCGACTTATTGTTTCCAATGCCTAGAAACACTGATTTTAGGTGAAAACAGGGCTGGAAACGAAAGGAAACAATTTGACTAGCCCAAGCATTACAGCTATTTATCTAGGCAGCATAACTTTCAACGGCAATTCTCAAACTTTCACATTGGGTACGCCAATTTTCTTACGGAGATGTCGAAGTGTCGTCAAAAGATATTCGCTGGCATCAAAGGCTTCAAAATTTTAAACAGGCTCTTTTGCAACTGAAATCCGCTGTTGAACTTGCTAAACAAAGATCTCTCAACGATTTGGAAAAGCAGGGGACCATTCAGGCTTTTGAGTTCACTCATGAGTTGGCCTGGAATGTACTCAAGGATTACTTCGAATATCAGGGTAATGTCGCAATCACAGGGTCTCGAGATGCGACCCGTGAGGCATTTAATAAGAAGATCATCTCTCAAGGGGATGTGTGGATGGAGATGATCAAGAGCCGCAATAAAACTTCACACACATACAATAAGTCTGTCGCTGATGAAATTGTCGTTAAGGTACAGAATGAATATCTTGCTGCATTTTTGGAGTTTGAGTCCGTTATGAATGGCTTTGTGGAGCAGAAGTAATGGCGGAGAGATTTGGAATCTCGCAAAAGGTTATTGAAGATTTGAACCACATTTTTCGTTGTTATCCTCAAATACAAAAAGTGATCTTGTATGGCTCTCGGGCCAAAGGAAATTATAAAGCAGGTTCAGATATTGATCTGACTTTGGTAGCTCCGAGTTTGAATTTGTCAGATGTCCTGCGTATCGAAAATGAAATTGATGACCTTCTTCTGCCGTACAAAGTGGATCTTTCTCTTTATCATCATATCGATAACTCAGGCCTTTTAGATCATATTGAGCGCGTTGGTGTTGAGTTTAAGTAAAAATCATCGCCTTCTTTAAGAAAGCAATCATCTTTGCTCTATTTTTAGGCTAGCATGAGGTCCATTGGTGGATGTTCCCCTGAGGGGATGCTCGCTTTCTTGCATTGTCTTTAGTCACTATCGGAGAATTTTAAAAAATCCATGCCGAGATATAGGAACTCTTCCGAGGGTGAGTCCTTCACCATCTCGGAAACTTCCTGAATCAGGCTAGCCATCATCTCCCGAATGTGTTCACCATCCTTACGACTGCAAGTGAGAGGCCCTGTGAACATCAACTCTTTTTCACTTACAGTAGAAGATCTCTCGATGGCCTTCAGACGCCAATTAGTGTGATGGCGAGCGACCATGGGAGAATCCCTTCCCACAAAGGTTCGCAGTGGGCCCATTTTATAGAATTGATTTTTGTGCACCACTAACCCTGTACGCACCAGGAAGTCTAAGATTTGGGTGATACTCTTTTGCAATCTTGCTTAATTATATGAATGTAACATTTGCCCGTTTGTACTCTGAGGAGTACAAAATGCGGTCGTAAAATTGGACTTTTCTAGTTACCTCATTTATTAACAACCCTGTCATAAACATAAAAAACAAGGAGCTTATAATGAAAACAACAATTCTTTCTCTTATCCTTCTATCAACAGCCTGGGCGCAGGCAGACACTCACATGTTTTACTGTGCTCTGACCACCCAAGAACCAAGTCGCCAAGTCTATTTTGAGATCGAGAGCAATGCCGTCGAAAGCAAAATTGGAACAGTCAAAATCGCAAAAATGTCTGAAACAGATATTGGTTGGCAGGTTGTTGAGCAAGCTAAAGTTCAAGCCGATATCACCTGGGCCAATATAAATGGACAAACTGAAATTACTGGCGTTGACATCAACATGGGAAAATCTGGTCACCTCTCCTATGCAAAAAATGACGATGGAGGTTTCGTAAAGGCCAACCTCATGAGCCTCAACTTTCCAGATGGTATTCAGTTCAATTCATGCATGTACTTTTTGTCGACAGGCCCAAAGCCTGGATTGACTGGAAGCAATTGATTCATGAATCATCGTCTTGAACAGGATTCGATTGAAAATCTAATGAAGGCGTCGGACTACCGAGCCTTCATTGCTATCCTTATTCAAGAAAGAAAAAAGCATCGGCGGTTTGGATATTCGGATATTGCACGTCATGGAGGATTTGCAGCTCGAAGTTTTCCTAGAGACGTCGTTTTGGGGAAAAAGAGTTTATCTCTCAATTCGTTACCAAAATTCATTCGTGGACTTGGTTTAACCTCCGATCTTGCGGAATACTTCAGAATTCTTGTCGAGATTTCAGAGCTTGAATGTCGGACCAAAAGTGTAGATGAGGCCAAGCTCCGTCAAATGAAAGACAACCTGAAGAAACGCATTTCGGATCGGCACCATGTTCAAGTTGGACACAGCGATAGTGCTTTTATTTTATCCAGCGTGCCTCGACTTTATGCCGCTTTAGGTACCGCTGAAAAAGGTTCAAGTCTGAAGGAAATTTCCGAAAAGACATCTCTGCCAGAAACGGAAATTCATCAAGGCCTCACCTATATGCTGGAACAAGGTAAGCGCCCCATGACGCCTTTTTGCCGGACCTCTTAAAAGCACATAGTCTGAAC
>JBCECD010000050.1:0-10608 GCA_039206745.1 Bdellovibrio sp.
CAGCAGGGGTTGCAACAGGTGTACTACTTTGTTCACGAGCCCGACGACATTAAAACTCCTGAAATGGCCCAGTCCGTGATTCGGCAACTGAATGAAGAGGCTGGCGCCTCGCTAGAACCACTGAAATGGCAGGACTGACAGTTACTCACTACGTCAGTTGACGCGCCCAGGTTAGAAAAAATCACCAGGCACCTTTTTTTTTGACCGGGGTTGGGGGGCGGGCTAGCGTGGGGAGCTCAAATTTGACATTCTTATGGAGGAAAAAATGGCTGAGTATATCAACCCTGACTACGTTCCTGAACCCGAGAAAATGAACGTTAAAAAAGGACTGGAAGGGGCCGTCATTGATACTTCTTCTGTGTCCAAGGTGAATCCGGATACCAACTCTTTGATCTATCGCGGATATCCGGTCCAAGATCTGGCGGAACAGTGTTCTTTTGAAGAAGTGGCCTACCTGCTCTATCAAGGCGAATTGCCGACAGCTTCTCAGTTGACGGACTTCACGAAAAAAGAACGCAACTACCGTGAGATCTCCACCACTCTTTTGAATGTTATCAAAGCTTTGCCACAAAAATGCCATCCAATGGATTCCGTGCGCACAGCCGTTTCATTCTTTGGCTGTGAAGACGCCCGCATCTGGGATGCTGCACCTGAAACTAATTTAGATAAAGCCATTCACTTGTTGGCAAAAATCCCCACTATGGTTGCCGCAGACTATCGCTTTAAAAAGGGTTTGGATTTCATTCCTCCCAAAGCGGATCTCTCTATTGCTGAAAACTTCTTCCACATGTGCTTCGGAAAAGTTCCGCAAAAAGAAATCGTTCGCGCGTTCGACGTTTCCCTGATCCTCTACGCAGAACACAGCTTCAATGCCTCCACCTTCACAACACGCGTCGTCTCCTCCACTCAATCTGATCTGTACTCTGCAACCGTGGCCGGTATCGGCGCTCTGAAAGGACCTTTGCACGGCGGTGCCAATGAACAGGTCATGCACATGATGCTCGAAATCGCTGACGCCGCAAAAGCGGAACAATGGATGTTGGATGCCTTGGCACAAAAGAAAAAAGTGATGGGCTTCGGCCACCGCGTTTACAAATCTGGAGACTCTCGAGTCCCGACAATGAAAAAGTACGCGCAAGTCATGGCCGATGTGACAGGCGAGCAAAAATGGATGAAGATGTACAACTCCTTAGAGAAAGTCATGGTTGAGAAGAAAAAAATCTATCCTAACCTCGACTTCCCTGCCGGCCCTGCGTATTATATGATGGGATTTGAAATTGATTTCTTCACACCGATCTTCGTCATGGCTCGCACTACCGGATGGTCTGCGCACATCATCGAGCAAACTGCCAACAACCGCATCATCCGCCCTCTCAGCGAATATGTGGGAGCTGAACAGCGCAAAGTCACTCCGATCAGCGAACGTCGCTAATCAAGAAAGACGAGAGCACAAAACTTCTCATTTTTCTCTGACTCGAGCGGAGAAAAATGGGAAGGCCTCTTTTACTCCGATCACTTCTCCGCCAGCACAATCAAGTGCTGATCAAATTTCTGACGTTCGTTATTGTATTGCTCGAGAATGGACTGAAGGCGCTGAGCGGTCTTATCATCGCTGATGGACTCCAAGCTTTTCTGGGTGCTGACAAGTGATAAAAGATAATCACTCTTGCGAACCATATTCTGAAATTCAAATTCTTGCAATTTTTTAAACCCACGGAGCTGTCGTCTCTTCTGAAAGAGATTCGTCATCGCATGCAAGTGAGTCATCATCTCTCGAGAATACTGCGCTCTCATCTCTTGAATATTCGCACGACGATGCCACTTCTCCAGCCAGCCCATGCCGGAGAGCTCGAGAATGATTGTGGCCTGCTGATCCAAACGATCCGCACTGTGCCGAGCAATATCCATAGCCCTTTGCGTGCCATCCCGACTGAACACCTTCTTGACAGAGACACCATTAGCCGGCTGTCTCAATTCGGGAAACAGGCTCTCTCCCCGCAAGGAATCGGTTTTAGAGGCATGAGAGTCCAAAGTGAACACCACAACAACAGTTAGAACTAGAAATAAAAGTACATGTTTTCTCATACTCTCATTTCTATTCAAAGCCCGTGCCTGTAGCAAAATGAGACGCAAGAGCGAAACTCAAAACCTCACTCATCCATCTGACTCCAATCCACCACGGCCTGCCCAGCCCCCTTCTCTGGCACCCCTCCACGAAATAACTTCTCTATCCATTCAACCGTCTCATCCACCGCCGCATCCAAATGAGTTTCATCGACGATGAAGGTTGGAACATCCACTCGCTCCGCCACCTTTTCCGCATCGTCAAACACCCCTTGAATTAAAACCAAACCTTTCATAATGGGAGTCTCACGGCTGGCTTCTGCCAAAAATTCGGCGCCCACACTCACACCAACTCCTGCAATTTTATCTCTCTCAACATCCACATGATGCATGAGATAGTCGAGAGCTTCCTTGATATCCTGCTTGCGCTTCGAAGGCGACTCCCATGGCGCCGTCGCCGTTTCATCTTCTCCGTAGTAACTGTGATCCATCACTAAGCAGGCAAAGCCATGGCGACTGGTCTCACGCGCGAGAAACTCCGTCACTTGCTGAGTGGCTCCCGTCATGGAACCTTCAAAGAGCAGACCCGGTACAGGGCCCTTGTTCAACTCGAACATGTAAAGAGATCCCTCGAGCATTCTTCCCTGCGATATAAAATGAATTGTGATTTTCATAATCAGCCCCTCTGGTCTGATTATAAACTGAGCGGCGTTGAGCATCGCGTTTAAACAAACAAGATGTGATAAAACAGCGGGCTAGTCTTCAGACAGCTCGACCGCATTTCCGTCGGGGTCCAGAATGATAGCCTTCTTTCCATCGGCCATCATGGTTGGATCAAGAATACAGAGAGTTCCCGAGACTTGCTCTAAGTCCTTCACCACTTTTTCCAAGTCCGCAATTTGGAAGCTCCACTGAAAGGAAGGTGTTCGCGCCTTTTCAGCAGGAGCTGCCGTTGAATACAACGAAATCTCAATTCCCCCCTGACGAGCACGATAAGCCTCTGAGCCTTTATCCACTTGAAAAACTGTGAAAGAAAACCCCAAAATCTGATAAAATTCCAACATGTCCTGTAGATGAGGCGTGTTTAATGTGATAGAAGTGAGCGCGAATCCCATGCATTCATTATCGGAAGCGAGGCTCCATGAAACAACAAAAAATTTTCCTGAAGGACTACAAAGCACCTACTTTTTCCGTAAGTAGTATAAACCTCGAATTTCAACTGCATGAAGACGTTTGTCGGGTGATCAGCACCACTCAGATTGAAGCACTGACCTCCGAACGTGAACTGCGCCTGGACGGAGAGGATCTGCGCCTGGTCTCTGTCAAGATTGACGGCGTGACATGGATTCCTGGCCAATATCAGCTCGGCGAGAACGAGTTGATTCTTTCCAATGTTCCGGCGCGCTTCACTCTCGAAATTGAAACCGCACTGGAGCCGCAAAACAATACTTCTCTGGAAGGTCTGTACAAATCCAACGGTATTTACAGCACCCAGTGCGAAGCTCAGGGTTTTCGTAAAATCACCTACTTCTTGGATCGTCCTGATGTGATGACCTCATACTCTGTGGTTATCGAAGCAGATAAAAAGAAATACCCTGTTCTTCTCTCCAATGGCGATCGCATCAAAGTAGAAGAAGTCGGAAGTGGGCGCCACCGCGCTTACTGGCGGGATCCACACAAAAAGCCTTGCTACCTTTTTGCTCTCGTTGCCGGTGACTTGGGAGTGATTCGCGACACCTTCACCACTCGTTCTGGACGTTCAGTGAATTTGGAAGTCTATGCAGCTCATGGCAAACAAGAGCGTTGCCATCATGCCATGGATTCCTTGAAGAAATCCATGAAGTGGGATGAAGATACTTTCGGTCTCGAGTACGATTTGAATGATTACATGATTGTGGCCATCGATGATTTCAATGCCGGCGCGATGGAGAATAAAGGCCTGAACATTTTCAACTCTCGCCTGGTGTTAGCGGACTCTGAATCCGCAACAGATCAAGATTTTCATAATATTGAATCCGTCGTAGCCCACGAATATTTTCATAACTGGACTGGCAACCGAGTGACCGTTTGCAACTGGTTCCAACTCTCCTTAAAAGAAGGGCTTACCGTTTTCCGTGATCAGGAGTTCTCTGCGGATATGACAGACCGTGGAGTGCAGAGAATTCACGACGTGGACTCTCTCCGGGCAGGTCAGTTCGCCGAAGATGCCGGTCCCAACTCGCATCCGGTTCGTCCCGAATCTTGTATGGCCGTCGATAACTTTTTCACCATGACCATTTATGAAAAAGGCGCAGAGTTGATTCGCATGATGCAGACAATTGTGGGTCGCAAGGGGTTCCGCAAAGGCATGGATGAATATTTTAAACGCCATGATGGTCAAGCTGTTACAACTGAAGACTTTGCTGCGGCTATCTCAGAGCCCAACGGCAAAGATTTCACTCAGTTTAAAAAATGGTACAGCCAGGCTGGCACTCCGCAAGTGCGAGTGCTGGAAAAGTACGATGGCACCACTCAGAAGTATCATTTGACTCTCGAGCAAACAGGTCTGCCGGAGGCCTTTCACATTCCGCTTCTTATTGAATTGCTCGACTCTCAGGGCCGGGAGTGCACATTGAACAGCGAGAAGGTCACTGTCAATTCCGACGGACAACATCTCCTGGAGTTGAAAAATCTGAAAGAAGAATTTGTTTTCTCAGGTCTTGCTCAACGTCCTGTTCTGTCGATTTTACGACAGTTTTCCGCTCCGGTGAATTTGCATTGGGAAGCTCAAGAGGAAGATCTCTATTTTATCTTGCAAAAGGACACGGATTCTTTCAATCGCTGGGAGATGGCTCAGAAGCTGTCTTTGCGGGTGCTTCGTCAACTGATTCAACAACAACGCCAAGGCAGCAAAGATCTCCAGGTAGATAAAAGATTTTTAGCAGCAATGAAAGCCATCATTGCCGACAACTCTATGGATCCAGCATTCAAAGCAGCGATGTTGCATCTGCCTGGTCAAGTGATTCTCGCCCAGGAAGAAAGTGTCTATCAGGCGGAAATTTTCCATACTGCTCGACAGACCTTACTTAAAACTCTGGCTCAGGAAAACCGCGAAGCCTTCTTGGAGATTTACAAACGTTATCACGGAGTGGACGCCACCAGCCGCAATACAAAAGTATTCGGCCATCGCTCTTTGAAAAATCAGGCTTTGGCGTATCTGTCCCTGATCAACTCGCCAGAGCTTCATGAACTTGTGGTTCAGCAGTATTATCAAGCACAGAATATGACCGACCGAATGACAGCGATGACCCTCATGGCGGACTCTCAACACAGCGAACGTGCGACTGTATTAGCGGACTTCCATGCGAAGTGGCAGCATGACAGTTTGGTTCTGAACAAGTGGTTGGCGGCTCAGGCGATCTCTTCTCAAGCGGGGGCCTTGAACGAGGTGATCGCTTTATCTCAGCATCCTTCTTTCAATATGGGCAATCCCAACAACGTATATTCTCTCTTGAGAACTTTCGCACATAACTTGCCACAATTTTATGGCAATGAGGGACGAGCTTTCGCATTTATGGCGGATAAAATCATCGAGTTGGATGCGAAGAACCCGCAGGTCGCAGCTCGCCTCTGTCAGGCCTTTAACTTTGTCGGCAAACTGGAAGGCCCTTTGAAAGAAAAAGCCCTGCAAGAGATTCGTCGTATCGTCGCCGTGGACTCTCTCTCCAAAAATTCACGGGAACTTTTGGAGACAAGTTTACACTAAATATTTCGTGTTTTGCAATGCTGGAGGAACTCTTCTCGTGTTTCTTGTCGGGTTTTGAAATGGCCCCGCAAGTCTGAAGTCGAAGTGGTGCTTCCAGCATCTTCAATTCCACGCATGATCACACAGTAGTGCTTGGCATTGATATGAACCGCGACATGCTCTGTTCCCAGAATGTATTGCAAGCAATCAGCAATCTGCTTTGTCAAACGCTCCTGTACTTGAGGACGGCGTGCGAAATACTGCACAATACGATTGATCTTGGAAAGACCTATCACCTTCTGATTGGGAATATAGGCCACTGTTGCAAAACCATCGATTGGCAAAAAGTGATGCTCACAGAAAGAAAGGCAATTGATACTCTGTACGACGATCATTTGATCGTATTTCATCTTATTTTCAATGACGGTCATCTTCGGGAATTTTTTGGGATCTAATCCCCCAAACACTTCATTCACATACATCTTGGCAATACGACGAGGCGTCTCCGCCAAACTGTCATCCTGCAAATCCAATCCCAGCGTCTCCATGATCTCACCAAATTTCTTGGCAATGATTTCCATCTTATCTTCATTCGACAGACTGTTATGAACCATGGGAGTGGGGCGAACATTCTCAAGGATTTTTTTGATGGCCACGGGAACTTCCTGAGTGCTGGAAGCAGTAGAAACTCGTTGAACCTTGATCCGTGCCTTCTTCATTTTTGCCATGCTATCACCTTTTGCGAAAAAACCTTTATGCCTTAATTTATCGGAGAGGGCCAGGAATTTTTAAGCTGACCCTCTCTGGCTCCTAAGAGCTCCTGCCTCTGGACTTTGTGCTGGAAAACTTTAGTTTATTTCTTATCCTGTCGATAAAGAAAACATGAAATTATGGATCACCTTTTTTACCGTTTTTGCATTTTTTTCGCCGACCTATGCGGTCAAAACCATGGCTATTAAAGAGCGAAAAGTTCTGTTGGATTTAGAGAACGAATCCTGGCAAAAGGGTGACCGTCTGATGGCTCGGAATGCTGATGGAAAGGCTCGCGCGCTCCTTGAAGTACAGCAGGTGAAAGGCAACAAAGCCGTGGCCATTCTCGTAAAGGGACAAATACAAAAAGACTATGCTCTGACCCGCTTTACTCCTAAAGATAAGAATACCAAGACCGCCGGTCGCACCTCTCCTCGCCAAGGGGCCTGGGGTGGTATGGCTGGATATACGATGAACTCCATGACAGTGAAGCCCAGCGGAGCCTCTTCTGTTTCACTTTCAGGTAACAGCTTCAACCTCGCTGCTTTTTATGAAATGCATGTCGACGGCAACATCAGCGCTCGCTTTTTAGGGGGCTATGAGGCTTTGAATGCGTCGGGAACATCGTCCTCATCTTCTTGTATGGGTTCCTCCAATTGTACAGTCGATTTAGGGTACCTGGGACTGACCGCTTTGGTGCGCTATACATTTTTAAAGATGTCTTCCTGGGATATGTGGGGAGGCGCAGGTTTAGGATTTCTCTTCGCTCTCAGCAAAAGCAGTAATATTCTCGACACCAGCAAAATCACCACCAACCAAACCATCGTCGGCGCTTTGGGCGTGGATTATCACCTGGGCAAAGAGTCCTTCATCCCTTTCCAACTGGATTATGCTTTGTTCCCCGATAATAACACCTCCAGTGCGAATCAGATTATTTTACGTCTGGGATATGGCTTTTCTTTTTAATTCAATGGTCTCATTTTTGAGAGTTTTCTCTCTCATAAGTTTTACTCCTCATAGTTATTTTCAGGGTTTTACCTCCCTTGGATTTTCCTTCTATAGTTTTATTTCCAATATTTTTCCGACTTGATACCTGATTTTCAAGTTGATGACTGAGAGCTGACATCTCGGTTTCCTTACATTTTTTTTCAATGCATGCGACATGTCTTGAAAACACTCTTTCTTTAGTGAAAACTCAAATCATGAAATTAAACAAAAATGTTCTCACCAATTGGACTGTCTGGGTTGCGGCACTCGGCTATTTTGTCGACATGTTTGATATCACTCTTTTTGGAGTGGTTCGAGTGGAAAGCCTTAAATCTTTAGGTTTCACTTCGAGTGAAGATCTTCTGAATCACGGCATTCGTCTCTACAACATGCAAATGCTGGGGATGATGGTGGGAGGATTGATCTGGGGATTTCTCTCTGACAAACGCGGGCGTCTCAGTGTGCTGTTTGGCTCGATTCTTCTTTATTCTTTGGGAAATATTGCGAATGCTTTTGTCACGTCTGTGGAGGCCTATGCTTTCTGCCGCTTTGTCACAGGAGTTGGCTTGGCCGGTGAGTTAGGGGCCGCTATCACATTGGTGGTCGAGACTTTACCGCAGAAGGATCGCGGTTGGGGCACGACATTGGTGGCTACTTTGGGCTTGCTGGGGTCGGTCACTGCGGCTCTGATCGGCCAGAAGATGCCGTGGAATTATGCTTACATTCTGGGTGGCGTAATGGGGTTGGCGCTGCTCGCCACTCGTTTTCAAATGCGCGAATCTTCTCTATTCCATAAAAGTCGGAAGGAGGGAGCTCCGTTGTTGAAGGCCCTTTGGGGACACGAGAAGTTTTTAAAATACATTGCCTGTATTCTTGTTGGTGTTCCGATTTATTTTATGACCGGGATTCTTTTCACTTTCGCACCGGAGATCTCACAATCCATCGGAGTACAGGGAGAAATCAGCGCGGGCAATGCCCTCCTCTATGGCACGATCGGTTTGACGATGGGGGATCTTCTTTCTGGGATTCTCAGTCAGTTACTACAAAGTCGCAAACGAGCTCTGACTATTTTTATCAGCTGTGCATTCGCTCTGACGTTGCTCTACATTTTGGCAGGGTCTTATATGAGTTCGCAGATTTTCTATATGGTCTGCTTTGCACTGGGTATCTGCGCAGGTTATTGGGCGGTTCTCATCACCACGTCCGCCGAACAATTTGGAACCAACATCCGCGGCACGGTCAGCACCACCGTTCCGAATTTCGTCCGAGGCTCCGCTGTCTTCATCACTCTCGGCTTCCACCACCTGAAATCCTTCATGAACGCTCCCTACGCCGCTCTCTCCGTAGCAGTCCTCTGCTTCGCCCTCTCCCTCACCGCCCTCTACACCCTCAAAGAAACCTTCCACCTCAACCTCGACTACCACGAAGAAGAAAAAGGTGCCTGGTGATTTTTTACTGCGTGGTTGCATCATACGCTTGAAAGAATTGGCTTTTATAGTGCTCCACGACCGTGAACGGAGATTTTTGACGCAGCCACGCAGTAAAAAATCACCAGGCACCTTTGCAGGAGAGGGTTAGGATTTTTTGGGTGGATTTGGTTAGGGTGTAGAGGCCCTCAGTGAAGTCGATGGTCATGACGAAAGGGCCGTTGCTCCAAGTTGGAGTGTCGGTTTCTTGGTAAATCATGTTGAGGGATTTGATTTCGGATGTCTTGGTGGATTTTAAAAAGAGAATCAGATCGAGACTGTCCTCTTCGCTCATGACGATTGTCGGACCGATCGTGCCTTCGAAAATGGCGTCGGGAATCTGCTCGATCGGAGTGCATCTCTCGTATGAACCCATTCCGTGAGCAGAAGAAATAACAAACAAAGTGATAAGCAAAAAAATGAGTTTCTCTTTTTTCATATAAATCCCCCCTGCTTGAATTACCCTGGACTTTTGTCTTTCTGTCAAACTTCTTGCCATTTGTCTGAGGTCTCCGTGCAACAGAGCAACATTTGATCTATTTTTTTATTAAAAACACAAGCTAGAGGTTTCACATTCCCTCATTAAGCTTTACTCTATTGAGATGAAAACAAAAATGGCACTACTGACTTTAGCACTGGCAGCACCCCTTAGTTTCTACCTTGTTCAACAACATCTCATGAAAGACGATCGCACCCCCGCGTCTTCTGAACCGGAAATTGTAGCCGAAATTCCTCAGCCTCCAGTCGAAGAGAGATACCCCTTCGTCATGCCCGCCAAATCAACCCTCTCTGCAGAACTGAGCAAGTTGCAGTTTTCTTCGCAAGATATTCATGATCTTGTTCAAGCCGCAAAACCCTTGAAAGATTTAGGCCGGATTGCTCCCGGCACTCGCTTTCAAATCCATCGCTCTCCTCACGATGAGGGCGCCGTCGAAAGCATCCGCTTTCGTTTTTCTCCAGTAGATATTCTACTTCTCTCCAGAACAGCAACAGGATGGTCCGCTGAAAAAGTGATCAAGCCCATCACCACACAAATCATCACTTATCGTGGTAACGTCCAAAACAGTCTCTGGGAATCTGCCGTGGAAGCAAAAATGAATCCCGGCCTCATTGCAGACCTCACTGAAGTCTTTGCCTGGCAAGTCGATTTCGCCCGACAAGTCCAAGTCAACGATCGCTGGCGCATCTCCGTGGAGCAAGAACTGGTCAACGGCGAACCTGTAGGATTAGGAACCATTCTCTCTGCCGAATACGTGAACGTAGATCAAGTCTACACGGCCATTCTCTTTCGCAAAGATGGAAAAAATCTAGGCTACTTCGCGCCAGATGGCTCCAGCCTGAAACGCATGTTCTTAAAAAGTCCCATCCAATACAGCCGCATCTCTTCACGCTTTCAAAGAAATCGCTTTCATCCTGTTTTGAAAACAGCTCGCCCGCACTTGGGAGTTGATTATGCCGCTCCCATAGGAACTCCCATTCGTGCCGTAGGTGACGGCGTGATCGAATTTGCAGGATGGAGTGGCGGTGGCGGCAACGTTATCAAACTTCGCCACAACTCCACATACGATACTGCCTACAAACATCTCAGTTGTTTCGCTCCCGGGATCAAAAGAGGCA
>JBCECD010000051.1:0-3174 GCA_039206745.1 Bdellovibrio sp.
CCGTAACATTCTGATGAGCCTTCACTATATAATCAATCAAGTCCATTTGCAGACGGTTGGTATCCTGAAACTCATCCACCATCACCTGACTGAACGAGCTTTGCACTTTCTCTAAAATATCCGGATGCTCTTTGAAAAGCTGCAAAGGTTTGATCAACAAGCCCTCAAAATCCACCACACCCAAATGCTCTAAACGCTTTGCGAACTTGGGAGCCAAAACCTCCACCATCTCATGATACTCATCAAAAGCCTCGGTGTTATAGGCCACACCGGTACGGCGGTCATTGATCATCGCCAAAATCTTGTCGACGTCGAATTTATCTTTCCCGGAATTTTTGACGTCCCTGATCAGATCTTTAAGAATGGAGTTGCAATCGCTCTGATCGACAATCCCAAAATAAGGAGACAACCCGACATGTTTGTGAAAACGTCGCAGAATCTGCAACCCAAAAGAATGGAAAGTCCCCGCCCACAGCCCCTTGCCCGTCGCCCCTAACTTGACTCCCACCCGGTGCTTGAGTTCGCGAGCCGCTTTATTGGTGAAAGTGAGAACACAGATTTCCTGGGCTCGCGCCACACGCTCGGAAATCAAACGCCCCGTGCGCGAAACCAAAACGGTGGTCTTACCCGATCCCGCCCCCGCCAAAATCAGCAGAGGACCATAGTTATGCTGGACAGCTTTTTGCTGCTCGGGATTCAAACCCTTTAACCACTCCATAAGAACAAAAAATCACTACTGACGATTGTGGATCAAAGTGCGTACTTCATCTTCAAAAACCACTTCAATTTTATCAGTCAAAGCGTCCTTGATAAAACCCATGCCGAATTTAGGATGCTGCAACTTGGTGTTCTTATCGAACTTTTGCTTCATATTGTAAGCCGCTGTCGTCACCTTGTCGTTGGACATCAACATGTCGTACTCATTCTTATGGCTGGAACGACGGGAGCTCAAAGTCTGCTCACGCTTCTTCGCTGCCGCACCTGTCAAAGGCTTGCCCGTGCGCGTTTGCGCCTTCGGCAAAGAATAAGCTTTTTGAGAGCCACAAATCTCACACTTGATCTTCGCCGATGTCGCTGAAGTATGCGCCAAAACCACATGATAGCGATCGGCATCGCACTTCTTACAAAAAACGTAAATGGATTTGGCGACTGGTGGCAAAGTATTCATCGACATGTTTTATTCCTGTTCTCTCAATATTGTTGTTTCAAATTATAAATCATCAATTGTTCGTTCAATTTCTTCTGCGCAATTTCCCGCGCACTGAGATAAAAAGGCCCTTCGCCTCTCTCAATCCGCCCCTGGAAACTCAGCATGCTCTTCTCACTCTGAGGATCAATGAAAGTCCCCGTCGGCCCATAGTTCTCAAGAAAAGCCAAATCCTCCTGATGCGTGAAAAACTTCTCCCAACAAGACGTGTTCACCTGCACCCGGTATGTCACCGTCCTGGCATGGGAATGCACCGGAGCATAAGCTCCAATCACCTCCAAATGACCATAATGAGAGTGCAACCTTAACGCCGGACTTCCCCACTGAGTCATGCCAGAACATTGCTCAACATTGGCATACCACAAACCGAAAGCCTTGGAAAGAAACCCCAAGCCGTAAAGTCTTTGCCCTTCTGGCAAAAGAGAGTTCACCGACGACAAATTGTGCGCCACCCACTCCCCACGATGCATAGTCGGAATAATAATAAACAAAGAAAGCGGCACCCACTCCATCTCATCGAGAGATGTCACCTCTGTCATAACTTCTGACGTTTTCACAGGAGATTGCGAAGCTGGAAACTTCACCGGATCTAAAACTCGACGCATTTCAGGAGATAAAGCCGAAGGACGAGCCGCAAAACCCGCCACAAAACCCGGCATCACCGCACAGTCGTAAAAAACCCACCGAGGCATGGCCATATTACTCGGACCAAAAGCTCTCTCCTCGAGAGAGTAAATGCGATCCGCAAACGCCACCTCAGATAAATCCAAAGGGTCTTTGAAAATCGGCTTTTTAGTGAACCAATCCAATCGATGCACAGAACCTGGCAAAGCAATTTGGTTTTCTGGACGAACAAACACATAAGGGCGAATATCATCGCGCTCCATCCAGTTCGCTTTTGCCAACAAAGAATTCATCCACCGGCTCCCGTCATCTTCTCTGGTTTTACTATCTTATCAAACTCTTCGCCAGAAAGGAGTCCAAGATTGATGGCTTCTTCGCGCAGTGTTGTGCCATTTTTATGGGCAGTTTTGGCGATTTTAGCCGCATTGTCATAGCCAATATGAGGATTCAAAGCAGTCACCAGCATCAAAGAGTGCTCGAGATGCCTCCGGATCTGAGAGCGATTGGCCTCAATCCCCACCACACAATGATCCGTGAATGACTCACACGCATCCGCTAACAGACGCACTGAATTGAGCACATTAAAAACAATCAAAGGTTTGAAAACATTCAACTCAAAATGCCCCGTCGCTCCGCCAATGCTCACAGCCACATGGTTCCCCATCACCTGAGCACAGACCATGGTCAAGGCCTCACTCTGGGTCGGATTCACCTTGCCCGGCATGATCGAGCTGCCCGGTTCATTCTCCGGTAAATGCAACTCGCCAATCCCACAGCGCGGCCCCGATCCCAAAAGACGAATGTCGTTGGCAATCTTCATCAAAGAAACTGCCACCGAATTCAAGGCCCCACTCACCTCCACCAAAGCGTCATGAGTCGCCAAGGCTTCAAATTTATTCTCCGCCGAAACAAAAGCAATCCCGGTTTCCTGCGCGATTTTCTGAGCCGCCGCCACCGCAAACTGCGGATGCGTATTCAAACCCGTCCCCACCGCCGTTCCACCCAACGCCAATTCATGCAAATGCGGCAGAGTGTTCTTAATCCGCTGAACAGAGTGAAGCATCTGCGTAACATACCCCGAAAACTCCTGCCCCAAAGTCAAAGGCGTGGCGTCCATCAAATGAGTCCGACCAATCTTCACAATGTCCTGAAAAGCTTTTTGCCTCTCGCTCAACGCCCGCGCCAATTTCTCCATCATCGGCAACAGCCGATGATAAATCTGATCCGCCACCGCAATATGCATCGCCGTCGGGAACGTATCATTCGATGACTGACCCTTGTTCACATCATCATTCGGATGGATCTCCTTACTCGGCAACGAGATCCCCAAGATATTCATCGCT
>JBCECD010000051.1:3184-10547 GCA_039206745.1 Bdellovibrio sp.
AGTTTGCGGGCCGGCAGATTCAATGTCCTTCCTGCAATCACCTCATTCGCATTCATATTCGTCTGCGTACCCGAACCCGTCTGCCACACCACCAACGGAAAATGCTCATCCCACTGCCCTGCAATCACTTCATCCGCCGCCCGCACAATCACGTCAGCTTTCTTTTTATCCAACAGCTGAAGCTCCACATTGGTCAAAGCTGCACACTTTTTTAAAACTCCCAAAGCCTTGATCATCTCCCGCGGAAAACGATCTCCCCCAATACGAAAGTTCTCCGTCGAACGCTGAGTCTGCGCCCCCCAGAAACGATCCGCAGGAACATGCACCTCTCCCATCGTATCCTTCTCAATCCTTACAGACTTCGTCATAACCTCTCCTTTCTCGCCACCAGCCCCACATGAGCCTGATCCGTCGGATAAATCACCAGCTCCTGAATATTGACATGGGCAGGTCGCTTCACACACCAAGCAATCGTCTCGGCAATGTCCTCCGCCCGTAATGGCGTCATCCCCTCATACACCTGGTCCGCTCTCTCCTGGCTTCCCATGCGCACCACCGAGAACTCCGTCTCCACCATCCCGGGCTCTATATTCGTCACCCGAATCGCACTCCCCAATAAATCCATGCGCAAGCCCTCCGAAAGAGCTCGCACCGCAAACTTCGTCGCACAATAAACTCCCCCACCCGGATAAGTCCAACGACCCGCCACCGAACCCACATTCACAATATGCCCTGAGTTCCTCTGCACCATCAAAGGCAACACTCCCCGAGTCACGTAAAGTAAACCCTTGATATTGGTGTCAATCATTCTTTCCCAGTCATCAATCACAGCCTCTTGGATCTTCTCCAAACCCCGCGCTAATCCCGCATTATTGACCAAGACCTCCACCTCAGCCAGCTCCGTAGAACAAGACTGCAAAAAATCACGGACAGAATCTCGATCGGAAATATCCAAAACAACCGTGCGCACCGCTCGCTCCGGAAATTTTTGCTGAAGAAGCTCCTGGAGCTCCGCAAGACGGTCTGGTCTGCGACCTGTTGCTAGGATGTTGTAGCCTTGTTCGGCTAGTTTTATGGCTGTGGCCCAGCCAATTCCCGACGTAGCCCCCGTAATCATTGCCCTCATAAACTGGTCCCTTTAATTGTTGGTGTCTCTCTAGTAGAACTTAAAAATGATAAGGAAGCTATCATCAATGCGTGCTTGTCCGTCCTGCGGAAATAAGACATCCTCAGGCCTCTAGCGACCACTCTAAAACACCTTCCCGTTGGCAAACTCCTGGAGCTGACTGGGTCCCCTTGACCACCCACAATTAAAGGGACCAGTTCTAACGCGACGCACTTGTGGTGGGTAAAGGCGTATCTTGCTTTTCCCAACTCTGGTAAGTTCGCCCCATGAAATACTGGTTGATGAAATCTGAGCCTGATGTCTACTCCTTGGATGATTTACGCCGCGACAAAAGAACGTGGTGGGAAGGTGTCCGCAACTATCAAGCCCGTAATTTTATGATGAAGGACATGCAAGTGGGAGATGGGGTTCTATTCTATCACTCCAATGCTGAGCCTCCAGGCGTGGCGGGGCTGGCTCGGGTGAGTCAGGTTGCGGCTCCTGATAAAACTCAGTTTGATAAAAAGTCTGATTACTATGAGCCCAAAGCTTCTACGGAAAAGCCTGTCTGGTTTTGTGTTGAAGTAGAATATTTCGATTCTTTTAAGGAAATTGTGAGTCTCTCTGATCTGCGCGCGGAGAAAAAACTGGAGGGCATGATTGTTCTACAGAAAGGCTCTCGTTTGTCAGTTCAGCCAGTTGAAAAAAAACATTTCGACTGGATTCAGAAGATGGGCGGCTTGTAGTTCATGAGATTATTTTTAGCGCCGATGGAGGGCGTTGTCGATTGGGTGATGCGTGATATGCTCACGCAATTAGGAGGCGTGGATCACTGTGTGACCGAGTTTCTTCGTGTTACAGATCGTCTGCACTCGGATCTTCTCTTTTTTAAAAACTGTCCTGAGCTCAAAACGGCCTCTCGCACCCGTGCGGGGACACCCGTTTTTATTCAGCTGCTCGGGGGACATGCCGAGCCCTTGGCTTTGAATGCCCAGCGCGCAGCCGAGTTGGGAGCTTTGGGTATTGATCTCAATTTTGGCTGCCCCGCTAAAACCGTCAATCGCCATGATGGAGGAGCCGCCCTGCTCAAGTCCTGTGACCGCATTTTTGAAATCGTGCGCACCGTTCGACAAAACGTGCCGACAGCAACTCCTGTCACAGCCAAGATCCGCTTGGGCTTTGATGATCCCCACCAGTGTCTCGATATCGCTCAGGCTGTAGAAGAGGCCGGTGCGACGTGGCTCACTGTTCATTGCCGCACTAAAGCCGATGGCTATCGACCTCCTGCCTATTGGGAATGGATCCCCCGCATTCAGGAGAAAACAAAGTTGCGACTTATTGCCAATGGCGAGATCTGGACTGTCGAGGACTTTCATCGCTGTGTCGCCATCACTCAGTGCGAAGACTATATGATAGGTCGAGGCTTGATCAGCAATCCGTTTCTATTCCGCCAAATCAAACAAAGTCTTCAGCAAGACTCCATTGAAGAAATGGCATGGCAAAAGGTCCGGCCGCTTTTACCCGCCTTCTATGAAGCCAGTGCTCACCACTTACATCAACACTTCGCCGTCTCTCGCACTAAACAATGGCTCAAGGCCCTCTCTTTGAAAAATGAACAGGCCCTGGCGGTCTTTGAGGAGCTGAAGGTTCTCACTGAACCCACCGACTTTTATCAGAAGCTTCTTGCTCTGTGCGAATCAAACTGAGACGAGCTTTTCGCTCCACCTTCTCATTCTGAGAGCTCTACAACCTAGCCTGTACCAATGTGATAACTCCCCAGATTCTTGTCACACCCAAGCCCGATTCATATTAGACTTCTTTTTAGGGGGATTTTGCCGTGAAACCAATGACACGTTATGCTTTATTTTTTTCTATTCTCATTCCGGTCGTTTTTTCATATCAGAATTGCAGCAAAATTCATGTCGAGGATCTTGCTTCAGAGCTTCCTGTTGATTCACTGAATGCTGAAAGTGACTATTCTAAGGTCAGCGTCGGCACCGGCGAGCTCGCAGATCTGCGCATGCTCTTTGTGGTGGACAACTCCTACACCATGAAATCCAATAATATCAACTTAAGCGACTCTTTTGAGACGATGTTCAATCCTCAAAACTCTGACAGCTTAGAAAAATTCGCGGTGAACAGTTATGTTCTCACTGTGGGACAACGAACTCCTGCCGCGACTTTGCAAGATCAAACCCGCATCAGCACTCTGTTGAACTGGCAGGTTTTCCCCTCTTCCTCTTTAACCTCATCGCAACTCCAATCCGCTCGCTCCTCTTCTAATCTCGGTAAGCTCGCCGGGGATGCGCTCGGTTACAGTGTCAAAAAGGAGTCCGGATCCTACTTCTTTGAACCCGCACCTGTTTTAGCCCTCAGCAACGGCAGCATTTCTAAAGCTATTATCAAAGGAAAAGATGAGTCTGCCAGCAATATGATCCTCGACTTCCAAAATCGCATGGGAGTTTTGCAAGATATTAATCTCAGTAACTACGAAGCAAATAAAGATATCCTCGATGAAGAGTCTGGCCTGTGCGCTGTCGCACGAGCCCTGCGCAGTCCTGCGTTCTTCAAAAGTGGCGACTTAGCAGCTATCAATATTTTTACCGATGAAAACGATGCTGATGAGAGCGGCAAAAACTGTTTAGCCTCTTATACCTACTCCGAAGGAAATGAAGACCTTCACGATGGTCGCTGCGAAACACGTAAAACCACTTTTGGCTATAAAGTCAGTGCAGCCCAAGCAGATCAATGTGTTTACAGCTATAAAAATGACTTCTCCTGGAAAATCACTTATAATGAAATACAACCCGTCTCATCCATATCTTTTTATAAAATTTCCGGCTATAGCTGTCCTCAAACTCAAGTGAAATACAAAAAAGTCTCCGCTTGGTTGAAAAAGCAAACTCAGATCTCCATCTCTTATAAAAAGATCCAAGTCCTCGATGGGGTTCAGGTGCTGAGTTCGGCAAACTACAGCAAATCCCTCACTGTGGATGGATACAAATCCTCCGCAGAATGTGTCACTTTGGCGAAAGCTCAGTTAAACTCCTCCAGTGAATCCTATGTCTCGAACACCTGCCAGCAAGCTCAAAACTCTGTTGCATCTTGCTCCTTCTCCGATAGCAACTGCGTGCAAAGCACTGTTGCAGACGTTGCCCAAAACATCGCCGGAGACTACACCGACAGCTCTTCTTGTCTGTCAAAAGCTCAGTCTCTCGACAGCAATTTTATTGCCGGCTCCCAAGCTTGCAGCCTAACGGGCAGCCAAGTGACAGCCAGCTCTTCAGCTCCTTCTTGCTCTGCCGTTGTCGCTCTGTCAACTGTCTCCAATCTTAGCAAAGATTTGAGCACAGCTGCGGCCTGCCAAGCAGAAGCAACCAGCCGGGGAGCTTATATCACCTCTCAATATCAGCCCTCTTGCTCAACAGCTAACAGCGGCGTGGTGAAAACTAAATCCAGCTCTTCTAACTTGTCCGATCATAGCTACGTCAATGGCACCGGAAACTGTCCTGCCACTTTGAAAACTAAAATCGCCCAATATGTTGGAATCAGCGAAAGCTCTCTGATCAGCTGTGCTGTGGAATCAATCCCCGAGCGCACAGCCTCAGAAAGCCTGGCTAAAGCCAGCTGTAATGTTCAAGCCGCAGAGTTTTGCAGCTCTCACTCTGGCTATCAAAATTGCGCCCTTAAAGAAGTTCAAGCTGGTGGCAGCTCCTCACAAAGCAAAAGCTTGATTGCTCAAGAGTCCCTGTCCTGCAGCTCCCTGTGCAGTGAATCCAAAACAGGCTTTTGCCAACCTACTGGCAGTTTGAGTTCCGTGGATCCCTCACTCTCTATCTCAGCTTATATCGCTCAGGCCTATCAAGGTTCGAACTGCTCCGCTTCCGTGGTTCGCTCCTCCACCGTCAGCCAGTTCCAAGCTAAAACAGCCAATGAGGTTGCGAGTCTTTGCCCCGCGAAAACCTCTTCACAACTGCCTATCTACACCAATGTTGAGAACACCTATCGCTTCACAGGCTTCGCTCCAGACTATATCGCCGGAAATGCATATAACGGCAGCTCCATCGAACCCAAAGTGGATCTGCCAACTTATATTTTGCAAAGATCTCAAGAGCTTTTTGGCAGCCAAAAACCTATCGTCAACATCTTCGTTCGCACCGCCAACGATCCTTTAGGTGATTCGGGCTCACGCGGCTTAGCTTACGAACGCATGGCCACAATGATGAACGGACAAGTTCACTCCGTTCTCAGCAGCGACTACTCACCCGCATTGCAAGACCTCTCCAGTATCATCAAATCTAAAATGCTCCGTACTTTCAAAGTACCAAATATGAAAGAAACCCAAAAGGTCGTCGCTGTCCGCCGCATCTCCAACGGCTCACAAAGCAAACTGAGCTCCTCACAATGGAGCCAGTCAGGGCTGAGCGTGCAGATTGCTGAGGGGGTTGCTCTCAACCTAGGCGACGAACTAGAATTTGAGTTCCAGTAGCAGCTGGACCCTTTAATTGTTGGCAACTCCAATGCCTCCCAAAATGTAGATCTTATTAAGATTTCATTAGGAGGCTGTGTTTTTTATCAAATACAAATTATGATAAAGAGCATACATGGCTATATGCAGTGCCAAATGTTCCGCTTTCTTCGTCGTATTCCAGGTCCTTCTAAAAAGTCGATTGATATCTTTCATGTTGTGGGATTATAGAATCACCAAATTTAAATTTTATTGATTAGTAATATCCAAAGTTTCTCCAAGTTGAAACCTCAACATTTTTGAAGCAAAAGATTTCAATTCATCAAACGAAGGCATCGCAAATCGTTTGTATGAATTCGTTTGCCAGCCATCCCGAGTCAGAATGATCAGTGGTCTTCCGCCTTGGGTGACATCAAAGCCGCATAAAATATCTGCGATGACAGGGTGCGCTTGGCGCGGATTTTTTTTGCTCGCAATTTTAAACACCACGTAGTCGTCCTGAAAATTCGAATACCGATAGTTGTCTTTTCCTGGAGTTTCTAATGTGTATGCCTTCACTGATATAACATTAAGGTTTGAGGCTTTTAGTGATCGATCGTAGCCTGCGCCTTCAACCATATTCAATACACAGACCGATCCTCCTAATCTGACAAGTTCGACCTGTTTGGTATTTGGTGGAATATTTACGTCATTCTTTAGATCAATCGAAACTATATTTTGATCCAGCACTGAATCAGTACCTTTAGGATGCGCCAAAGACTGATTACCCATTATCATAAGTCCTAAAGCCACAAATAAAATAGATAATTTGTTCATATATTACTCCTTTGATTTAGTTACCATGTGTAAGTTGGAACGATTCGACGGCAGTTTGACCGCCATCACCGATAACACCAGTGATAATTGCACTTCTACCATCATCGCATAAAAAACCAGCACTGAATTTACTACGATTGTCTTCGACATAGTAAGCAATAGATTCATCGCCGCTCTCTTCAATAGCAATTTTGCATTGAAGCCCTTGTTCTGCGGCAAGACCGTTGATGACTGCCGTTACCATTTTGGAATTTAACACCGCATCGTTGCGGATGTCCCGAGCATGAACAAGTACAGCAGAAAACGTTATAATAAGTCCAAGTAGATATTTTACGTTCATAAGACCTCCTTAAATAGTCTTTCTTGTAAATGATTTTTTCTTTCAGTGAGGTCAAAATAATTTATTTGAAGAAAAATAGCGAAAGAAATGGGTCAAAGTGTTCGCTGCTAATGAACGTCAAAAAGTTTGACACTTGAATGCCGTTATATGCTTCAATACGCTCTCATCCCGTTTTAATTGCATTTAACAGGGCTTTGAAATTGCAACTCTTTATACGTTATGAAGACACCTCGACCTATTTTTAAATTTACGAACTATCGCAGCTTTCTTCGTGATGTTCTTTCCTGGATGAAGGAACGCAATCCTCAGTTCTCACTAAGGGCTCTTGCTAAGAAGCTTGATACCCCTCCGTCATTTTTATCTGAAGTTTTAAGCGGCAAAAAAAGCCTTAGTCTGGATAAAGCTCTACAAATTGGACGAAGTCTGAAAATGGATGTCCGTGAAACAACTTTCCTTTGTTATCTTGTCGTCCTTGAAAGTTGTACTGATCCCGAGCAGAAAGAAAATCTTCTATTGGAACTGGCTGCATTTTCATCGAATGATCACCGTAAAAACGTGGATTTGAATATTTTTGAGGTCATTGCAAGTTGGGAATGCATTGCTGTTTTAGAACTACTCACAATCTATCCTCACC
>JBCECD010000052.1:0-7930 GCA_039206745.1 Bdellovibrio sp.
CTGTCATTGAAAGTGCGGAACGAAGCAGGTCAGGAAGTGGCCCTGGGGTCTTTTTTTGATGGCAAACATCCGGTGATCATTTCGCCTATTTATTTTTCTTGTCCTGGATTATGCAACTTTCACTTGAATGGTCTTACAGATGCCTTAAAGCTTATGGATAATGATTGGTCTGTCGGAAAAAAGTTTAAGCTGCTATCTCTGAGTTTTGATTCCAAGGAAACGCCAGATTTGGCTCAGAAGAAAAAGCAGACTTATATGAAGTTGTATGGCCGTGAGGGGGCAGAGAAGGAATGGCATTTCTTGACTGCGGATGAGGCCACTGTGCAAGCCATTACCAAGGCTCTAGGATTTAAATTTAAGTGGGACGCGACCCAGAATGAATGGGCCCACGCTTCGGCAGCTGTGATTGTGACTCCGGATGGAACGATTTCGCGCTACTTGCACGGGATTTTGTTCAACCCTCAGGATGTCAAACTGGCTTTGAATGAAGCAAGTGCCGGGAAGATCGGAAATTTTGTCGATCACTTGGTGCTTTACTGTTTTAAGTATGACCCACAACAGAGCAAATACACCTTAGCTGCATTCAACATAATGAAGATGGGTGGGGCGGTAATGGTTCTGGTGATGGTTTTATGGTTATTGTCGGTTTACATTCGTTCTCGAGGATCGAAGAACAAGCTGGCGGGGAGATAAAAGTACATGATGTGGTTTAATATTGCGAAGGCCCAATCCTTCATGCCAACGCAAGGAACCGAGATTGCCAAGCAGGTGGACAATCTATACGGATTCTTGCTGATTACGAGTTTCATCGCCTGCGTGCTTGTTATCGGGGGAATGATTTACTTCGTTTGGAAGTATCGTCGTAAATCTTCTGAAGACAAGACGGCATATATCTCCCATAATACTTTCTTGGAGTTCTTGTGGTCTTTTATTCCACTTGTGATTTTCCTCGGTGTATTTGCATGGGGATGGTTTATTTACCACGATATGCGCTCTATGCCGAAGAATGCATTGGAGATCAATATCCTGGGTAAGCAATGGGCTTGGGAAGTTGAATATAAGAACGGTTATAAAACTGTGAATGAAGTGGTTGTGCCGATCGGTCAGGACGTGAAGCTTCTTCTCAGCTCTAATGATGTGATCCACTCCTTCTTCATCCCGTCTTTTCGTATTAAGCAAGATGCGGTGCCAGGTCGTTATACGGCATTGTGGTTCCGTGCGGATAAGTTGGGTGACTTCCATATTTTCTGTACGGAGTATTGCGGGACTTCACACTCTGGTATGATCGGCAAGTTGAAGGTTGTATCTCGCGAAGAGTTCGACAACTACCTTGAGCAAGGTCAGGAAGAGCGTCATCTTCCTCTTGCCAAAAAAGGAGAAAAACTGTTTGCGGTGAAAGCCTGCGCTTCCTGTCACTCAGTGGATTCTCCAGCTCCTAAAGTGGGACCTTCTCTCTTCCAAAAATTTGGTCATAAAGAAGTTATGGATGATGGAACTGAGATCACGTTTGATGAAAATTACATCCGTGAATCCATTCTGGAGCCCAATAAACACATTGTTAAAGGTTTCCCTAAGGGTGTTATGCCTACCTTTCAGGGTCAGTTAAATGAAAATGAACTCAACGCTCTTGTTGAGTACATCAAGGAATTGAAATAAGGAGCGCACCCTATGGCTACAACATCAGCACACGGTGACAACTATCTAAATCACGAAAAAGGTCTCTGGTCTTGGTTGACGACAGTGGACCACAAGCGCATCGGTCTCATGTACATGATCACGGTTATGTTCTTCTTCCTTATTGGAGGAATCATGGCTTTGCTTCTGCGTTTGGAACTTTTTGCTCCTAATGCCGCAGCTAACGTCGGCGGTGTTTTGAAAAATGGAGATGTCTACAACCAGGTTCTGACTTATCACGGTGCGATCATGGTCTTCATGGTTATTGTACCGGGTATTCCGGCGATTTTGGGGAACTTCTTCTTGCCTCTGCATATCGGCGCGAAAGATGTGGCCTTCCCTAAAATCAACCTGGCCAGCTGGTACTGCTTTATGGCGGGAGCAGCGTTAGCAGTTCTGACTTTGTTCACTAAAAAAATTGATACAGGTTGGACTTTCTACACTCCGTATTCTATAAAAACTGGAACTGCGACGGTGATGATGGTTCTCGGAGCTTTTATTATGGGAATGTCCTCCATTTTGACGGGACTGAACTTCATCGTGACTGTGCACAAGTTGCGTGCTCCCGGTATGACTATGCATAGAATGCCGTTGTTTGTATGGGCATTGTACTCCACAGCAATCTTGCAAATGTTGGCAACTCCGGTGTTGGGCATCACGTTGCTGTTGTTAGCGGCTGAAAAGCTCTTCGGGGTTGGAATCTTTGATCCAGCATTGGGTGGAGATCCGGTTCTGTTCCAACATTTCTTCTGGTTTTATTCGCATCCTGCGGTTTACATCATGATCATTCCTGCGATGGGTGTTGTGTCTGAGTTGATCACGACCTTCTCTCGTAAGGTGATCTTTGGTTATACGGCGATTGCATACTCTTCTTTGGGTATTGCTGCGGTTTCTTTCTTCGTGTGGGGACATCACATGTTTGTGTCAGGTCAGTCTGAGACAGCAGGTATTCTGTTCTCGTTCTTGACGATGCTGGTAGGGGTTCCGACCGCGATCAAGATGTTTAACTGGGTGGCGACTTTGTATCGTGGATCTGTGACCTTTGATTCGCCAATGCTGTTCGCATTGGGCTTCTTGTTCCTGTTTGCGATCGGTGGTGTGACCGGTATCATGCTGGCAACTCTGCCTATCAACGTTCACTTCCATGACACTTATTTCGTTGTGGCTCACTTCCATTATGTGATGGTGGGTGGAACTCTGATGGCTTTGATGGGTGGTTTTTACTACTGGTTCCCCAAAATGTTCGGCAGAATGTTCAACGAGTTTACGGCGAGAATGTCTTTCATCTTTATCTTTATCGGCTTCAACGTGACATTCTTCCCGCAATTCATCTTGGGTGCGATGGGAATGCCTCGTCGTTATTTCGATTACATTCCGGCTTATGAAAGTCTGAATAAGATTTCCACTATTGGATCTTGGCTGATCCTGACTGGATTCTTGTTCGGTCTGTACACGATTGTTCAAGGTATTCGTAAAGGAGCTATCGCGCCGATGAATCCTTGGAGATCAAAAACTTTGGAGTGGACGACTTCGTCTCCTCCTCCTCATGAAAACTTTAAAGTTGAACCAATTGTAACAGCGGGGCCTTATGAGTACAGATAGCGCAACACATGGCGGAGTTCGCTCAGCTCACGTGTCTCATCACTTCAAGGATGCGACTCAGGAGTATGACAGTGGGAAACAGGGTATTTGGTTGTTCATGGTTACCGAGATTCTTATGTTCGGAGCCATTCTGGTAGGGTATGGAATTTTCCATAACATCTATCCAGAGATGTTCGCAGAAGGTGCTAAGACTCTCGACTGGCGTATGGGCTTTATCAATACGTTGGTTCTGATCTTCTCTTCTTTCACAATGGCGATCTCGATCTCTTTTGTGCAGAAAAATGAAACCAAGAAGGCGGCTTTTGCATTGGCAACGACAGTGCTGTGCGGAGCGATCTTCATGGTGATCAAGTACTTCGAGTATTCCCATAAGTTTCATTTGGGACTTTATCCAGGTCACTTCCTGGATACTGCTAAAGTCGGTGCAGAGCATGCGAACTTGGGAATGTACTTTGGCTTTTACTACTGCATGACGGGTTTGCACGGTATTCACGTTTTGGTAGGAATGGGCTTGATCATTTGGTTGTTGATTCGAACGATTCGTGGAGACTTTCACTCTCAATACTGGTTGCCAGTCGAGGGTGTTGGGATTTTCTGGCATATCGTGGATTTGATTTGGATCTTCCTTTTCCCTCTTCTTTATTTGGTGGGGTAAACAATGGCTCATAATAACAACAGCGATCTCAATGTTCTTCATCCACATATCACACCGATGTCCACCTATCTTAAAGTGGGCGGAGCGCTTTTTGGACTGACATTCCTGACAGTTATTGCGCATCAATTTAATGCACAATTGGGGGCCTTTGCGGCTCCTGTGGCGTTCTTGATTGCTTTGGTCAAAGCAGTTCTGGTTCTTTTGTACTTCATGCACTTGAAGGACGATACGAACATGAACCGTGTGATTTTTGGCTCGGGCTTTTTATTTTTATTAGTTCTTCTTTTCTTCAGCGTGCTGGATATTGTAACTCGCGTGACTGAGGTAAGTCCTTTATAAGACCGTGCTGAAAATATACGCGGATCTCACTAAGTTTGGCATAGTCGTTTTCTCAGTTCTTGCGGGACTGGCCGGCTATGCCACCGGTTTTCAGATCGAACAAGATTTTGATTGGAAAATTTTTGTCGACACCTTGTTGGGAATTTATTTTCTCAGCTCCGGTTCGTTGGCTTTAAATCAAGTTCAAGAGTGGAGACTTGATCAAAAGATGCCTCGTACTGCCAAGCGACCTATTGCTTCCGGCAAGATCAAGCCTGCGGCGGCGGGTATACTTGCTATCAGTTTGCTTGTGGTTGGTCTGAATTTTCTTTTTAATCTGGAGCCTGTGGCTGGCTGGGTGGGGCTCTTTTGTGTGATCTTGTACAATGTGGTTTACACCCATTATTGGAAAAGACGTTGGGTTTTTGCCGCAGTTCCGGGAGCGATACCGGGAGCTTTGCCGGTGACCATTGGCTATGCAGTTGCTAATCCTCACATCTTGAATTCAGAATCTGTCTATCTGTTTTTAATTATGTTCCTGTGGCAGATGCCGCACTTCTGGGTTTTAGCTGTAAAATATAAAGATGATTATGCCAAAGGTGGTATTCCCACTCTGCCGGTGGCGTTGGGTATGGAGAAGACGCTGTTTCATATCGGACTTTATACTTTTGTGTATGTCGGGGTGGCTTTGGCGGCTCCGATGTTTGTGCACACCAGTTGGATGTTTCTTCTTTTGACCTTCCCCTTTGCCTTTAAGGTTCTTCAGGAGTTTTACCGCTATTATCAGTCGGGAGGAGAGCAACGATGGTTGGCCTTCTTTATGTGGTTGAATGTCTCCATGCTGGTGTTCATCGTGATACCCGTGATTGATAAGTGGAACTTTCTTTTTATTCATTCCAATTAAAAGTCGTTTCAAAATTGAGCCTGATATGGGCAAGCGTTCACTTCTTTTGAGGCTTAGGTTGTATGTTGAGGTTTGTAAGAAATGGACACTTAAATTGTTGGCGGCCAAACAACCAGAATCGTTGAAGACTATCATAGGCCAAACAGAGCGTGTTCAAGCAAGTTTTTTAGATCTTAAGAACTCTCAATCCGAAGAACGGACAACTAAAAGCACCAACAATTAAAGGGTCCAGTTTAAGATTCACAAAGGCGCGCTGTTATTTAGAGCGGTGGAAGCAATCGAAGACAAAAAGCACGGGGAGTAAAACTCATTGCCGACCCTAGAGAGGCCGGCAATGATGGTAAAAGTGCAGCTTAGTGTTCAGCAGTTGCTGTGAACTGGGCTTCTTCGGTAGAACCCTTCATAGCCAAAGTGGAAGACTCCCCTTTGGTTACCACTGTGTTCACCATATCAAAGTAACCTGTACCAACTTCACGTTGATGTTTGGTGGCTGTGTAACCTTGTTTTTCTGCTGCGAACTCTTGATCTTGCAAAACAGAGTAAGCGGACATGCCAGTGTGGCTGTAGCCTTGAGCCAAATTGAACATAGAATAGTTCAATGAATGGAAGCCTGCTAAAGTCACGAATTGGAATTTGTATCCCATGGCATTCAACTCAGTCTGGAATTTAGCAATGGTGTGAGCATCCAGTTTTTTACTCCAGTTGAAAGATGGAGAGCAGTTGTAAGCCAACATTTTGCCCGGGTAGTATTTGTGAACACCTTCGGCAAATAATTTAGCTTCATGCAGATCCGGAGTTGAGGTTTCACACCATACCAAATCAGCATAAGGAGCATAAGCCACGCCGCGAGCAATCGCCATTTGCAGGCCACCAGTGATTGTGTAGAAGCCTTCTGGAGTGCGAGTGCCAGTGATGAAAGGGCTGTCGTATTCATCGACATCACTTGTGATCAGGCGGGCTGCATCTGCGTCTGTACGGGCCACGATCAGGGTTGGTACATCCATCACGTCTGAAGCCAAACGAGCGGCATTCAGGGTTTTGATGAATTGATTTGTGGGCACCAGAACTTTTCCACCTAAGTGTCCACATTTCTTTTCAGACGCCAATTGGTCTTCGAAGTGAACACCGGCGGCGCCGGCTTCAATCATGGCTTTCATCAATTCGAAAGCGTTCAAAACACCACCGAATCCAGCTTCAGCGTCCGCAACAATAGGAGCAAACCAATCAACATCATTGCTGTTCTCAGCGTGATAGATCTGATCTGCACGTTGCAAAGTTTGGTTGATTCTTTTCACCACTGCGGGAACAGAGTTAACTGGATACAAGCTTTGGTCGGGATACATTTGACCAGACAGATTTGCATCTGCAGCCACTTGCCATCCAGAAAGATAAATAGCTTTCAGGCCGGCTTTCACTTGCTGCATAGCTTGGTTGCCAGTCAAGGCTCCCAAAGCGCGCACAGCTTCGGGTTGATGCAAAAGTTTCCATAGCTTTTGAGACCCGCGAGTTGCAAGAGTGTAGTCGATTTTCAAGCTGCCAGCGAGTTTCACAACATCTTGTGCCGTGTATTCTCTTTTAATGCCGGTCCAGCGAGGATCAGTTCCCCATTTGGTTTGTAATTCAGTAGCGTTTAACATTCGTAGCCTCCTTAAAGTGTGGTTGTAAAAAAGTCTGTGAGTTCTTTGCTTAAAAATAGTTTTTCAATTTTGTTTTTTGCATTCAGATAAGCCTGAGCTTCGGTGGTGGAGGTGATCTGGAGATTTTTAAGAATTCTCTGGAGCTCTTCAACGAAGATTTGCTGCACTAAAATCTCTGTGACGGGAGTGCCATCATCTAAAACAACCTGATGGTGGAGCCATTGCCATACTTGAGCTCGACTGATTTCCAAAGTCGCGAGATCTTCCATCAGGTTTTCGAAAGCCACGCAGCCTAAGCCCTGATCCCAACCGTGTTGGTAAGCGATGCCGACGCGAATATTCTGGCGCAGGCCCTCGATGGTTTTAGGCCCCAAGGCTTGAGGTAAGATATCAGGAGTTTCGGGAAACTCACTTAAGAGGACATTCAGTTGATGGGTCTGAGTAAATTGAGCTTTGGCTTGAGTAATAAAATAAGGATGAGACACCCAGCAGCCGTCATGGCCAATGGTAGCCTCACGCTTTTTGTCGGCAATCACTTTTTCAGTTTGCACCTGACGAGTTTCTGCATCTTGTCCCGGAGTGAAGGCCGACATCCCCCCCATGGCAAAGGCTCCATGCTTGTGGCAGGTTTTGATCAATAGCTTGGCATAGTTATCCATCCATGGACGGGTCATATCAATCGAAGCTCGATTGGCTAGAACCCGATCCTTGTGCATTTTGAGTGTTTTAATGTCGGAGAAAATTTTATCCCAACGCCCTCCGTTTAAACCGCAGGCGCGCTCACGGATTTCAAAGAGGATTTCTTCCATTTGAAAAGCGGCAGGGAGGGTTTCAATCAAGAATGTAACTTTAAGAGTTCCATAGGGAAGGGCGAGATAAGATTCAACATTGCGGAACACTTCATTCCACCATCGGGCTTCCAGATAGTGCTCGCATTTAGGGACATAAAATTTAGGAGTGATACCAGCTTTTAAAAAAGTTTTCGCTGTATGATAGGCTGTGGTGGCAATATCAAAAAGTCCTGCGGCAACAGGAGTGCCATGAACGGTGACGTGAGTCTCATTCATGTGCAGGCCGCGTACTCGTACCATGGGCAGAGCCATATTATTGGCGTCGAGGTGGTAAGTTTTAGTTGTGCCA
>JBCECD010000052.1:7940-10525 GCA_039206745.1 Bdellovibrio sp.
TTGTGCCATCGGCATTGGCTTGTTCATAGGTCAGATTTTTATGAGAAACTCCGATGATGTTTTCGATACCGGCCACGACATTGTCCCAAGTCGGAGCCATGGAATCTTCAAAATCCAACATGGCTGTGCAAGCACGTTCTCCGTCTTGATTGGCACTGAGCATGTTAATCACCATTTTAGTGTTGGAGATGGGGCCTGTGATTTCCACACGACGATCTAAAAGATCCTGGGGAATGGGAGCCACTTTCCAATCGGTGGTTTTAGCGGGGTGGTGAGTTTCAAATTGAGGGACCTGTCCCATATCGTAAAGTGCCTGGCGCTCTTTGCGATGATGAAGAAGAGACTGGCGGGTGTCTTCCGACAGGAGGTGAAGGTGGTTGATCAGGGATCGCAACTGCTCTGGAAATAGAGATTGTCTTGAATAAATGGCTAAAGGAGAAGAAGGGCCCCCTTTTGCTGCCATAGTGGAATTATCAGTTGGATTCTGCTGATCTCTCATTTAAAACTCCTTGAATGATGGATAGATCGATATTTGAGAAATTTTCTCCAGCTTTCAAGCGAATATTCGCTAAAAGCGTAATTTTGCATTATATAATGCTCAATATTTGATCAATAGGAGCGTCAAATGCTATTAAATCAGGAAACGCTGCGTCTGGTTTTCGGCTTAAAGCTGCGAAGTATGCGGGTGGACAAAGAGCTTTCTTTGAAAGATCTGGCAAAAAAGACTGGATTGTCGCCATCCTATCTTAATGAAATCGAAAAAGGGAAGAAGTACCCTCGCACGGAAAAAATTCTGTTGTTAGCTGAAGCCTTGGATCGAAAGATTGAGGATCTCATTTCTTTGGAGCTCAAAAAAGAGCTGCAATTGATTCAGCAGTTGATTGATAAAAAGTTTTTGGTGGGTTTGCCTTTTGATGTCTTTGGTATTCCGGCTGTGACGGTCTTCGAATTGCTTGCGGAGCATCCTCAGAAAATGCAGGCTTTGATTGGAACGCTGATTGAGATTGCCCGGGCTCACGATATTGAAGTGGATGATTTGTTTTATGCTCTTTTGCGTTCCTACCTGGATATGCATAAAAACTATTTTCCTGACCTCGAGGCCAAGGCGGAAAAAGCGCGCGTGGATTTTTCTTTGGCTTGGGATCAGCCTGCGCCAGAGCTCAAAGATAAACTGACTTCGATCTTAGAAACTCATTATAAAGTGAAAGTGCATGATCAGAAATATTTGCGCGATATTTCTCCTGAGTTTGAAGGTATGGATTACTTCATTACGGAGAAAGGGCGCTCGCTTTATATCTCTCGCTCTCTGAGCTTGAAAGAGCAGATCTTCATTTTGTCTCGTGAACTCGGATATCATTATATGAAAATGAAAATCCGTCCCATCTGTTCTTTGATGACGAACTTGGACTCCTTTGAGCAGTTATTTAATCATTTCTCAGCAAACTATTTTGCCAGTAGTCTGCTGATTCCGGAAAATATCATTGCGGAAGAGGTGCGGAAATTTCTGCATGGTTCGACTTGGCGGCAGGAGGGTTTTTTAAATATTATTGAAAAGTTCTCCTGCACAATGGAAAGCTTTTTCCATCGGTTGAGTCAGATTTTGCCGCATGCTTTGGGCCTCGAGAATCTGTTCTTTTTGCGATATGAATATGATCTGTCTGGTAAGCGTTATCAGATTTCACGGGAGCTGCATCTATCGGCTTTGCATTCTCCGCATAAGGTGAAGGGCGTTGAGAATTACTGCAATCGCTGGTTGGTGCACACATTGACTCAAAAGATGATGGCACAGCCTGCAAATAGTAAGGCAACTTTGGTTGGGGCACAAAGATCTAAATATGCCGATTCTGAGAATGAGTATCTGGTGTTCGCGGCGGCCTTCCGCAATGAGCATTCCAGCAACAAAGTGTCCTGTGTATGTCTGGGGCTTTTGCACGACGATGTCCTCAAGCAGAATGTGTCGTTATTGGAAGATGCCAGCATTCCTAACATGATCGTGGGCGAAACTTGCGAGCGCTGTCTTCTGAATAACTGTTCAGATCGGCAGGCTCCTCTGAACAGAGAGTTGAATCCTCGGCGTTATCAAGAGATCTTTAAGCGTATTCAGGAGCTGGATCAGATTTCTGAATAGCTCCGAATATATGATTTTGTCTCACCTGCCAAAGTCTGGTGTTTGAGAAGAGGTACACCCAGTGCTTCAGGTTCGACAGGTGAGAATATCTTTTCTGCAAGAATATTTATTTTGCGCGCAGATCTTCCGGTGTATCGACCTGTCGGAAGGGATGTGCTTTCTGAAAAGCTTCGAGCTTCAAGCAGTTCTCATTGATTTTCAGCAGAGTGGGATATTTTGACAAATCCACTTTAAAACGCTGGCAGGTTAATAATTGAGGAACGACAAAGAGATCGGCCATAGTGACAGTCTCGCCAAAGCAATAGGTGCCGGCGAATTCTTTAAGAGTGGTTTCCAAAGTCTCCAGTCCTGAAGCGCACCAATGTTGGACCCACTCTTCTTTTTGTTCCTGAGTATAGCTATGTTTTTTTTCCAGATATTGCAGGGTTTTCAAATTTCCCATGGGATGCATGAAAGA
>JBCECD010000053.1:0-7762 GCA_039206745.1 Bdellovibrio sp.
ATGTGAACTTTTTAGACTCTATCAAGGCTCCGTGGGTGGATGGTTCTCGCTCTTGGCTGTTTAACTTCATTGGTGTTCTACCTACGAGTGTGAATTGCAAAACCTTCAACAACTATGCGGAGCCCGGCCTGACTTTTATTGATATTGTTAACGCCGTTGGCGGCGTGGCCGAGTCTATTTGCACTACGGATCTGTCTGTGGCGCTCTCCAATATCCGGGCGCGTGTTTATCAAGTGCTGACAGATTTCAAACTGTCCAGCACTCCTGTGATTTCATCTATCGTGGTGCAGATCAACGGAGTGAGCATTCCCCGCAGCAGTGTCGATGGTTGGGATTACATCGCTTCAGGAAACTTGATCCGCTTCTACGGTTCCGCAGTTCCGGCTGCCGATGCATCCATCAAAGTTGATTTTAAACCTAAAGAAGCGAATTGATAATAGAGACCTTTTCTCTCCATCAGTTCTCTATGGGAGCCGACTTCTTTCAACTCACCATGATCGAGAACCACAATGCGGTCGCATTGCTCAATCGTCGAGAGGCGGTGAGCAATGATGATACTGGTGCGATGACGAGCCACTTCTTTTGTGGCTTGTTGGATAATATACTCACTTTCAGAATCAATATTAGCGGTGGCCTCGTCGAGAATGAGAATATCAGGATTGAAAGCCAAGATGCGAGCGAAGGCAATCAACTGCCTCTCTCCCACAGAGAGATTCGCGCCCCGTTCATCCACGCTGCTATGCAGATTTCTACCCGTGCGTTCAAGAAGTCGCATATAACCCGTTTTTTCACAGGCATTGCGAATCTGCTCTGAAGTGATGCGAGGGTCCCCCAAGCCGATATTATCGTGAATAGTTCCACGGAAGATGAAATTGTCCTGTTGAACAACGCCCACATGATGGCGGACTTCTTGCCGAGAAATATCTTCCAAAGGAATGCCATCTAAGAATAAAGTCTGAGCGGGGGCATCGTAAAAGCGTTGGAGCAAGGAAATAAATGTCGACTTTCCACTCCCGGTTCGTCCTACCAAGGCAATGGATTCTCCCGGTTGAATATTTAAAGAGAGATCTTTCAACACCAAAGGCAAATGCGGTTCATAGCGGAAATTCAGATTGCGAATCTCAATATTGCCCCGAATGGCCAAAGCAGAGGAGGATGCCAAATCAGCTTCAGCCATCTCGTCGCGAAGAGTGAAAATGCGCTCTGCTCCCGTCAGTGAATTTTGAAACTGCTGATATTTCTCCAAGATCTCGCGCAGGGGAGGAATGAAGTCTTGAATATTCATCAGGAAGGCCACCAAAGAGCCAATGGCAATAGAACCCGAAGAGTTTAAAAATCCGCCAAAATACAGAGCCGAAGAAATCGTCACCGCATTGAAAAGATTCATGATCGGCTGCATGAGAGCATAGGAACGAATCGAACGCATATTCGTATCGCGGTAATCGACAGACATATTTTGAAAGTGCTCACGATTGCGCATCACCCGATTGTAGAGTTGCACGACTTTAATGCCGTTCAAATTTTCAGCTAAAAAGGCATTGATCCCAGAGAGTTTCTTTTTTTGTTCGCGCAAGATATCGCGAATTTTATTGCTCAGATAAAAAGAAGCATAAATGAAAAGCGGTGCCAGGATCAGAGAAACCAGAGTCAGCTTCCAGGAAATAAGCGCCAGAGCCACAACGACAGCGACAATCATGACCATGTGAGTGAAAACCGCAATCACCCCATCGGTGAAAAGCTCGCCCAAGGACATCACATCGTTGGTGAGGCGAGTGACAATGCGCCCATTTGGCGTCTTATTAAAGAACTGCAAGGGCAATCTCTGCACGTGAGACATCATGTCTTCCCGTAGGTGAAAGAGCATGCGGTTGCCAAAGCGCTGAAAGAAATAATTATTCGCAAAGGAAAACAAAGAGCGGAATATTTCTAGGAACAGATAAATATAAGCAACTCGTGCAAAAACTTCCGCCTTGTTCTCCTTGATCCCGTGATCAATAGCATATCCGACGAGAGCCGGGATCGAGCGCGCAACCACCGCTCCACCGAATACCGCTAAGATAGCGGCAAAGAGCAAGGTTTTTTCTCTTTTGGCGTAGGGCCACAGTCGTGCAAAGAGGTCCCGATAAGTGATTTTTGCTTTGATCGTATCTTCATTCATGAAGGAATCACTCATGTACACCTCTTCCGCCCTGAATCTCTACGGTCTTTTGCAAGGTGGGACTGACCTTCAAGACATCCTCGTAAGGACCCCAGGCTTCCACTTTCCCATCTTTTAAAATCAGAAGACGCTGAACACCCTTCAATGAGGAAAGGCGGTGAGCGACAATAATACGACTGAAGCCCTCTGTATTGCGTCCCAACTCCTCCTCAATGGCTCTCTCTGTCTTCGTATCAACAGCGCTCAACGAATCATCCAAGATCAGGACGGGCGTCTTCATGATCAATCCCCGGGCAATCGTCAAACGCTGTTTTTGGCCGCCGGAGAGATTCACACCTCTTTCGCCCAACTGAGAGTGATGCTGATGGGGCAAAGACAGCACTTCTTGCTTCAGATCTACAAGCTCAGTCATTCGCATAATATCTTCTTCATCGGCAGTTTGCGGCAAACCAAAACTGATATTGGCGGAGATGCTGTCGCTGAAAAGAAAAGCCTCCTGAGGCACCATCAAAAAAACACGGCGAAGAGACTCTTGGCGGATCTGGGCAATGGGATGACCATTGATTAAAATCTCACCCTCTTTAAGCGGATAAAGTCGGGTGAGAAGGTGCAACAAGGTGGTTTTACCTGCACCCACCGGTCCCATGATTCCCAGACTCTCTCCGGCCTTTAATTTGAAAGAAACATTTTGCAGAGCAGGCACGGAGCTGCCGGGATGTTGATAGGAGACATTTTTAAACTCGAGACTGTCAAAGCGTTCGATCTCAATCTCGCCCTCGTCGGGGATATCGGTTTGAGTTTGTAAGACATCCTTAAGGCGATCGAACGAAGCATATCCCTTTTGCAGATAAGAAAAGCCCATACCCAAAGCCGTCATCGGCCACACCATTTTTTGAATATAGCGATGAAAGGCCACAAAAGTTCCCAGGGTCACGGCGCCAGAGAAAATATCATCCTGAGCGATAAAAAATAAAATCACACTGCCAGAGGTGACACCAAACTCCATCACTGGGATAAAGAAGGCATCGACTCGCGCGACTTTGTTGCACGCCTTTTCAAAGGCCGCGCTGACATTATTAAAAAGGTGAGTGCGATGATCTTCCTGGGCAAAGCCTTTGATCACACGAATTCCGCCGATTGTCTCCTGCACGACGCCGGTCAGCTGGGAAAAGCGATCCTGTTGTTCCTTGTAGTGGATATGAATCCACTTCATCACCCGCCAAATAAGAAAAGGGACGAGGGGGAGAAAAATTAAAACCTTCCAGGTCCAACTCGCATTCAGAGACAGCATGATCGGAAGAACCACCGCAATAATGATCACCCCATCTGCCAGGATCAGAACTCCAGGTCCGATCGCCTGACGAAAAGATTGCACATCATTGGTCATCAGACTCATCAGTTCGCCAACCTGATGGCGATGGAAGAAGTTGGGTCCCAAGGAGGTGATGTGATTGAAAAGCTTCTGCCGGATGTTCTCCGCTGAAAATGTATGAAATCGACCGAAATAAGTGCGCCACCCATAACGAGTGATAGCCAAACCTGTCATGATGGCGAAGAGCATCCCGCAGGTTTTCCCGATTTGTCCCAGACTCACCTGGCTTTCAATCTGATCTATCGCCATCTTGAGAAGCAGGGGGTAAAGACCGTCCATGATATTGGTGAGTAAAAGAAAGAACATACCCAACCCAAACGAGCGAGGATTGTTTTTGACATAATACCAGAAAGGATGTTTGAGCAGGAAAGTGTCGGGTCGAGCATCTTGCATTCTTGGAAATGTATTCAATTGGCGAAGTGAGAGCAAGCATTTACAGCACTTGCCACAAGTATCATTATTTAATACTCTGGCTTGCGGGGGACAGTATGTCACAGATAGATCAGTTTCTGGTTTCCTTGAAAAGATCCTTAAAAGCCAAGAATGTTCTCTACAAAGATTTAGCCAAGGCTCTGGGGCTGAGTGAATCCAGCGTTAAAAGAATTTTATCCAATAAAAGTTTGAGCCTCGAACGTCTGGAGGAAATCTGTCGTGTCGCGGATTTGAACTTCGCCGAAGTGGTTCGCTCCGCCAATCTCGAGGAGGCCTCACAGGTGACACTTCTTTCGGAAGAGCAGGAGAAAGCATTGGCCGAGAACATCCGCCTTCTGCATTACTACATGTTGCTGCAAGAGGGAAAGACACCGCAGAAGATTGAGAAGGAATACGATATCACGGGAGCTGAGGGAAAAAAATATCTCTTCCTGTTGGATCGCCTCAACCTGATTGAATTGCATCCTCGCGATAAGGTGAAAATCAAACGTCAGGGGTTTTTGCGTTTCCGTCGGGATGGTCCGATCGGGAGAGCGATGTTCGAGCAAACCAAGGCGAGTTATCTCAATTACGATTTCCGTTCTGAAGATTATATTCGTTTTGCCTACTTGCGAGTGAGTTTGCCAACGCTCGCAAAATACAAAGCCAAGTTGGAGCGCCTGATGCTCGAAATGCAAGAAGAAGCCCGCTTCGAAGGCGAACACAGTGTGCAGGTGGTAGACACGGGAGTGTTATTCTCGTTCCGCCCTTGGCAGTATTCTTATATGGGGGCTATTCGCAAGAAAGAATAGTCCACACTCTGCTCGTCGTCGCATGTGAGGCCGACTCCCGAGAAAGTCCTCGGGATTTTCTGAGTAAACTAGGATATGTATTCTCAATATGGGAATGATCTTCGCGAACCTTACAAATCCATTACGTCTCTTCAGTTCCTGGTTAAGAACCCGATAAGAATTTCTATACGGAACGTTATTTTTTGGAGGTATCTATATGGGGATATGGAGTAAGTTTTGGCGGGAGTGTGGTTTCCGTTACAAGACGCTGTCACTTCTGATACTGGCTTTAATCCCGCTGTGGGCTATTGTGCTCTTCTATATTCTCCCCCTCATGAAAGAGAATATGTATAATGATCGCCGCCTGGCTGTCCGTAATACAGTCGATGTGGCAAGCAATTTGATTGCCCACTATCACAGTCTCTATAAAAACAATGTGCTGTCAGAGGAAGAGGCCAAAACTCAAGCCTTGGCGGCGATTGAAAAACTCCGTTACAACGGCAATGAATATTTCTGGATCAATGACCTTCATCCTAAAATGCTCATGCATCCCATCAAGCCAGAGCTCAATGGCAAAGATCTCACTGACATGAAAGACCCGAATGGTGTGCACCTTTTTGTTGAGTTTGCAAAGATGGGTCAGAGTGAGGCTGGTGAGGGATTTGTGCATTACATGTGGCCCAAGCCCGGTTCTCCGAATCCAGAACCTAAAATCAGTTTCGTCAGACAGTATAAAGATTGGAAGTGGATTATCGGAAGCGGTATTTATGTCGATGACGTTGAGAAGGCCATCACTGAATTCCGTTTCAAGATTCTCATCGGTTTTGGTTTGGCTTTTGTTTTAGCCTTTGGTCTCTTTTACGGCTTCGCCGGTCGTCTGATGAATTTCTTAAGTCGCACGGTGAGTGACACCAACGATGCCAGCCAACAGGTGCTGGAGGCTTCGAATATGTTATCAGGAGCGGGACAGAGTGTGGCGCAAGGAGCTGTGGAGTCAGCTGCGCGCATCGAAGAGACCTTGAAATCAGTGAAAGAACTCAATGATATTGTTTCTGCCAATCAAGAAAGGGCACGAACTGCTGCGGAGTTGGCGCGCAGTTCAGAGGCGGGAGCTTCGGAAGGCGCTCAAGAGGTCAAAAGACTGATTGATTCCATCAATGTCATGTCCAAGATTTCAGAAGAGATCACGTCGGCGATGGATATTATTGATGACATCGCCTTTCAGACCAATCTGCTGGCTTTGAATGCCGCAGTGGAGGCCGCGCGAGCTGGGGAGCAGGGGAAGGGCTTTGCTGTGGTGGCAGATGCCGTTCGCAGTCTGGCCTTGAAATCCGCAGAGGCGGCGAAAGAAGTGAAGACGGTGATCACGAGCAGTGTGACTCAGACCCAGATCTCTCTTGAGTTGGCGGAAAAGAGTGACAAGGTGTTGGATGGTATCGTGACTTCCGTGCAAAAAGTGAATGTGTTGAATCAGGAGATTGCGGAGACCTCAGCCAGTCAGAGTGAGGGCATCCGCTCGATTCACGACGCGATGGATGTTCTCGAGACGCAGACACAGACTTTCTCTGCGGCGGCGGAAGAGACAGCGGCCACCTCCGAAGAGATGTCCGCTCAAGCGACGACACTTCAGCACATGGTGCACAAAATGGCGCAAGAAGTGATAGGCAAAGCCTCTTAAAACAGAAATTATTTTTTAGCGGGGGCGCCAGCCATTTTGGCTTCGCCCTCGATTTCAATTTTGATATCGTCACCGACAACCCAGCCACCGGTGTCGAGAGCCTTGTTCCACTTCAAACCGAAATCCTTGCGATTCACTTTGGTCTCTGCGGAAAAAGAAACAACTTGGTTGCCCCAGGGATCTTTCACTGAACCATTATAGTCCACGTCTAAGGTGACCTTTTTAGTGATGCCGCGAATGGAGAGCTGTCCTTCCACTTTATCGATCTTATTGCCATCATAATTCACTTTGGTGCTTTTAAAGGTGATATCTGGGTATTTGTCCACCTCAAAGAAGTCAGGGCTGCGCAAATGCTTGTCGCGATCCGCTTCGTTGGTATTAATAGAGTCTGTTTTAATTGTTGCCACGATATTGCTGAGTTTGTGAGTTTTCTCATCAAACTCAAAATGCCCTTCAAATTTATCGAAGCGTCCTTTGACTTTCGAAACCATCAAGTGAGGGGCGGTGAAGCTGACGATGGTGTGAGCTTTATCGATTTCATATTTCGCGGCGAAGGCGGAAAAAGAAAAAAGAGCAGGAGCCAAAAATGAAAAAAGTAGAATGCGCATATTCATCCTTTCGTGATGTTGTGCATTCTACTTTTTGAGAAATTGTGCTCTAAGACAAATTAAGTTTTTGCAATTTCCTGAGCACTCGAGAGTGAAAATCAGAACTGAATCAAGGCCCCCACATCTAATTTGCCGTTTGACACGACTTTGTTTTCGAGAGCTGGGATCTTTTGGGCGGAGCCGAGGATCGCCGCTTTGACTTCCTGCCAGGTTTTTTGTGGATGTAAAGACCAGTAAAGAGCAGCGGCTCCTGCAACATGCGGAGCGGCCATGGAGGTTCCATCCCAAGTGGCTTTGAAGCCGAGTTTGTCAATCACCACATCGCTGTAGTTTTGTTCCACAACAGTTGAAAAGACTTTTACACCCGGTGCGCCGAGGTCCACGGTCTGGGCACCCCAATTGGAAAATGAACCCAGTTGATTGTGAGAGTCCAGTGCCGCGACTGAAATGATGATGTCATGATTATAAGAAGCGGGATAAGCGGGAGCTTTATCGGTGTCGTTATCATAGCCCACACCTTTATGGCCATTTCCTGCTGCGGCAACAAAGAGAACGCCGTTGTCTTGGGCGTATTGGATGGCATCTTTCAAGGCTTGGTTTCCGGCGGAGTCCTCGTCCTCGCCTTCAGAGCCCCAAGAGTTGTTGAGAACTTTCGCGCCATTGTCCACAGCATAACGAATCGCTTTGATGGCGTCGGCTGTAGTGCCTTGGCCTTTTTCCGTGATAAAACGCAAAGACATGATT
>JBCECD010000053.1:7772-8506 GCA_039206745.1 Bdellovibrio sp.
CATGATTTTCACTTGCGGAGCGACACCGGCAATACCTTTGCCGTTGCCGCCACGTGCGGCCACATTGCCCGCGCAATGAGTTCCGTGTCCAGGGTTTCCGCCTTTGAACAGGATTTCCAGAGGCTCCATGGAAAGATCGAAGGGTTTATTGTCATTCGAAGCAAAGTCCCAGCCGATCACGTCATCGATGTAGCCGTTGTTATCATCATCAATGCCATTGTTTGGAATTTCGCCAGGATTTCTCCATAGATTCGGCAGCAGATCTTCATGTGTGTAATCCACGCCGGTATCAATCACTGCGACAATCATATCGGGGCTTCCCAAGGTTACTTTCCAAGCCTGCTGAGCTCCGATATCGTTCATGCCCCATTGCTTGGACAAGAAAGGATCGGCACCTGTTGTCGCCTGCGGAGCGTCAGGAATTTCTGGATTGTCTGCTTTTGCCAGAGTATGAAGTTGTGGATTGCGAGAATACATTTTCCCAAAAGCGGCTCGGCGCAAGGGATCTTGAATGGAGTGGTCTTCGAGCAAGTTGATTTTATAGTTGGGTTGAATGTGCTCAATGGCAGCATTTTTTTTCAGAGACTGCATGTCCATGCGTGCTGGAGCTTGAACTCGAACCCAAGATTCTGTGAGTTTTTCAACTTTTGCACCGGCCAATTGAAAGTTAACAAAGCCAGGTGCTAACTTAATAAGCATATCCTGCGTCTTGGATTGAGCAACGGCATTGAGGC
>JBCECD010000053.1:8516-10471 GCA_039206745.1 Bdellovibrio sp.
TGGCAGAACTCATATATAGACTTTTCTTGGTCACGTTGTTCCCCTCGCTAAAGTTCAAAAGTTAAGGTTCGTCTAGGCATTCCAGTCTAAAAGTGAGTTGAGAGGAGAATCAATTTCAATTGCCTATTTTTGGAAAGGCGCGTTGCAGATTTCTTCTGTCCTTCCTATAATACTTATCTAGTTGTCAGGATTACGGTTTTTCAGTAACTACTTAATGATAGCTAAATGAAATTATCAGAGGTGTATGTATGCACAAAGATCAAGTGCAGGGTTCTGTGTCTCATCCGGGAGCCACAGGAACTCAGGCTGTAGATGACATGTCACGAAGTTTTGCTTTCACGTCTCGTTTGGATGACCTGGTGGCATGGGGACGTAAGAACTCTCTGTGGCCTATGCCATACGGAACGGCATGCTGTGGTATTGAGTTCATGTCAGTGATGGGACCGAGATACGACTTAGCCCGCTTTGGTGCGGAAGTTGCTCGCTTCTCTCCTCGTCAAGCCGATTTGTTGGTGGTGGCGGGAACAATCACGGAGAAGATGGCTCCTGTGATCACGCGTATTTATCAGCAGATGTTGGAGCCGAAATATGTGATCTCCATGGGAGCTTGTGCAAGCTCTGGCGGATTCTATCGTGCGTACCATGTTTTGCAAGGTGTGGATAAAGTGATCCCTGTGGATGTTTATATTCCTGGTTGCCCTCCGACACCTGAAGCGGTGATGGATGGAATCATGGCTTTGCAAAGAATGATCGCGACACATCAACCTCGTCCTTGGAAAGACAACTGGAAGAGCCCTTATGAACAAGCTTGAGATTTTAAAACAAAACCTGAACGGTCGCTTTAATATTGCGAACTACAAATTCACTCACGCTGTCGGCGATGATGTTTTGGAGGTTCCGAAGGAAGATGTGCCCGCGCTTTTGCTTTATCTGCGTGAGAGCGGACAGTTTGACTTTTTGATGGACGTCTGCGGTGCGGATTACCCGAGTCGTGAAAAGCGTTTTGATGTGGTCTATCACTTGTTTTCTTCAAAAGACGCCTCTCGCCTGCGCGTGAAAGCTCAGGTGGGGGAGAATGAGTCTATCGGTACAGTTTTGCCAGCATGGCGCGGAGCTGATTGGTTTGAGCGTGAAGCTTATGACATGTTCGGTATTCATTTCGAAGGTCATCCGAACTTGCGTAAGATTCTGACTCACCATCAATTTGTCGGCCATCCTTTACGCAAAGACTACGATGCGAATTTGCAACAGACCTGTACGACCTCGCTGCCTATTCATTTCAACAATGAGCCTGGTTCTCCGGGAGACGTTCTCAGCGACAAATATGTTCCGTTGAACATCGGTCCTGCTCATACAGCGATGCATGGAACTTTGCGTGTGATGGCTGAGATGGACGGTGAGACCATTGTTCGCTGTAACAATGAGATCGGCTACTTGCATCGTTGTTTTGAAAAGATGGCGGAGACTCATCCTTACAATCAAGTGATTCCGTACACGGATCGTTTGAACTACTGTTCGGCTCCAATGAATAACATCGGTTACTGCAAGGCTGTGGAGCGCTTGTTGGGCGTCGAAATTCCACCTAAAGCTCAGGCGATGCGTGTGATTTTGGCAGAGCTGTCTCGTATTATTGATCACACGATTGCTATCGGAACAGGCGCGATGGACTTGGGAGCTTTGACCAGCTTTTTCTATATGTTCGGATTGCGCGAACAGGTTTATGGCCTTTTCGAAAAACTGTGTGGGGCTCGTTTGACTGTTTCCATGACCCGCGTGGGTGGCATGGCTCAGGACGCGCCGGAAGGATGGTTTGACGAAGTGGCGGCTCTTTGTAAAGAGATCCGTAAGGGCACAGATGAAATGGCGGGCCTGGTTTTGGAGAACAAAATTTTTATTAAGAGAACCCGCGATATCTGCCCGGTTTCAGCTCAAGACGCCATCCAATGGGGATACAC
>JBCECD010000054.1:0-10420 GCA_039206745.1 Bdellovibrio sp.
TTGCGCACTTCTTGGATGCTCAAGAAAACTTCGTTGGGTGTAAGTTTTTGAACTTCCGCTTTCAGAGCGTCGATTCCAGTACCTTTCTTTCCAATAACAACACCGGGACGAGCTGTGGAGATGATCACTTTGATCTTCTTCGCTGCACGTTCCATTTCAATCTTCGCAACACCCGCATGTTTCAGCTTGTCTTTGAGATATTTTCTCAAACGGATGTCTTCATGAAGATTTTCAAAATACTGCTGACCCTTCGCATACCAGCGAGAATCCCAGGTTCTGATAACACCGACTCTTAGACCAATTGGATTAACCTTTTGTCCCACGATTATTTCTCCTCGAGTACTACGTTAATGTGGCTGGTCTTCTTACGAACTCCAAACGCGCGCCCTTGAGCGCGGGGACGGAATCTCTTAAGGACAGGTCCTTGATCAACCCAAATTGCTTTTACATAAAGGTTATCTACATCCATAACCTTTTTGTATTCAGCATTGGCTACAGCGGACTCAATCAGCTTTTTTACCATTCCAGCAGTTTTCTTGTTCAAGAAAGTCAGAGTTTTAACTGCTTCATTCACGTCTTTACCGCGAACAAGGTCAGCAACCAATCTTGCTTTCTGAGCGCCTACTCTTGCATATTTTAGACTTGCTTTAACTTCCATAATCAACCTCTATTACTTCTTCGCAGCAGCAGGAGCAGCAGCCTTCTTCTCAGCATGACCGTGGAAAGTTCTGGTTGGAGCAAACTCACCGAGCTTGTGACCAATCATATTCTCTGTGATGTACACAGGAACGAACTTTCTCCCGTTATGAACTGCGAAAGTGAGTCCAATAGCCTCGGGAAGAATTGTTGAGCGGCGAGACCAAGTTTTAATAACTTTCTTATCATTTTTTTCGATCGCATGGTCGATCTTCTTTTGAAGATGAGTATCGACGAATGGACCTTTTTTAATCGAGCGTGCCACCTTTTACTCCTACTTACGTCTCTTGATGATTGAAGAGTTGGTTCTCTTATTGTTTCTAGTTTTATACCCCTTACAAGGTTGCCCCCAAGGAGTTACAGGGTGATGCCCTTTACCAACACCCTCACCACCACCCAATGGATGGTCGACAGGGTTCATGTGCATACCACGAACTGAAGGACGGATACCTCTCCAACGAGAGCGACCCGCTTTACCCAAGTTGATATTCTCATTATCCGTGTTACCAACTTGACCGATAGTCGCCTTGCACACAGAAAGGATTTGTTTCAACTCGCCAGAAGGCATACGCACTTGGCAGTACTTTTCACCTTTACCAGCCAAAGTTGCAGAAGCACCTGCGCCTCGGCAAACCTGACCACCCTTACCTGGGCGCATCTCGATATTGTGAATAACAGTTCCCACAGGAATCGCCGCCAAAGACAAGCAGTTCCCAGGTTTGATATCCGCTTTATCAGAGGACAAAACCACATCGCCAACATTCAAACCAACAGGTGCGATGATATAAGCCTTCGCTCCATCAACATAAGAAATAAGAGCAATACGGCAAGTTCTGTTTGGATCGTACTCGATCGCCACAACTTTCGCTGCAACCTCAAGTTTAGTTCTTTTAAAATCAACCAAACGGTACTTACGTTTGTGTCCGCCACCTTGGTGACGAATCGTAATTTGACCGTGATTGTTACGAGCCGCTTGTTTCTTCAAAGGAGCCAATAAAGACTTCTCTGGAGTTGTCTTTGTGATTTCTTTGAAATCGAAGCCTGTCATTCCGCGGCGACCATGAGAGCGTGGGGCAAATGCTTTAATACCCATCTCTATACTCCCTCAAAAAGAGCGATCTTCTCACCTTCAACAAGCTTTACGTAAGCTTTTTTCCAGTAAGGGACCTTGGTTAATCCGAATTTAGTGTACTTAGCGTGACCACGGCAGATGCTCGTTCTTACACTGTCCACTTTCACTTTAAAGTTTTTCTCAACAGCTGTTTTAATATCGGTTTTAGAAGACTTCAAGTCCACTTCAAACACGTACACACCCGCAGCGTTGTGATATGTATTTTTCTCAGTAACGAGAGGAGCTTTAATTACTTGTTTCATCGCGCCTTCTCCATTGAACAACGGTCTACGATTTTTGCCACAGAATCTTTCGTGATAACAGCCGCATCGTATTTCAACAAGTCAAACACATTCAAACCTTCCACTGGGAAGTATTTGAAGGATTGCAAGTTTTTAGAAGCGCGGTTGAATTTATCATCCACAGAAGAGTCCACTAATACAGCCTTTGTTAAGCCGAAAGCTTTCAAACGCTTGTTCAACTCAGCAGTCTTTCCTTCAGATTGCATGCTGTCCACAACGAACAACTTGCCTTCTTTTTGCAAGTGAGAAAGAGCCATGCTCAAGCCCAAACGACGAACTTTCTTAGGCAATACAAAAGCATAACTACGAGGTTGCGGACCAAACATAGTACCACCACCAGGCATCAAAGGAGAACGGCTAGAACCTTGACGAGCTCCACCAGTTCCTTTTTGTTTGAACGGCTTTTTACCACCGCCCGACACAAGACCTTTTGTTTTAGTCATGTGTGTTCCTTGACGACGAGATGCTAATTGCCATTGAACAACAGTGTGCAGAACTTCCTTTTTGACAGGAGTTTCGAAAACATCTGAAGCCAATTCGACAGAACCAACTTTTTCTTTTTTCCAGTTTAATACGTTTACTGTTGCCATACTATTCTCTCACCAACTTAACCAAAGTGTTTCTGGCACCAGGAACTGGTCCTTTAACCATGAGAACGTTTTCTTCAGGCAACACCTGAACGATCTCAACGTTACGAACAGTGACTGTCTCAGCACCCAAGTGACCGGGGAATTTTTTACCAGGCATAACACGACCAGGCCATGTTCTGTTACCAGAAGAACCCGGACGACGGTGAAATTTAGAACCGTGAGATGCAGGACCTCCGGCAAAGTTCCAACGCTTTACAGAACCCGCAAAACCTTTACCTTTAGATTTAGAAGTGAGTTTTACAACATCACCTTTCACCAAAGAGTCGATAGAGATTTGCGCACCAACAGAAACGCCCTCAGGAATAGCTTGACGCAATTCTTTTACGAATTGAGCGCCATTCTCAAAACCTGCTTTTGCCAGGTGGCCTTTTTCTGCTTGATTAGAATTTTTTGCTTTTTTTGGAGTGCAAGCCACTTGAATAGCTTCATAACCATCTGCTTCGTTCGTTTTGATTTGTGATACAAACCAAGGCTCATAACGAAGAACAGTAACAGGAACAGCCTCACCTTGCTCATTGTAGATGGTGGCCATTCCCTCTTTGAACGCGAACAGGCCGTTCAGCTTAAGGCCTTGCTCTGAATTGTTTATTGTATTTGTTGTTTCGCTCACTGTTTACTCCTAGATTGCTGAAAGTTTGATTTCAACATCAACGCCAGCCGAGAGGTCGAGTTTCATGAGCTGATCGACAGTCTGCTGAGTGGGTTCTAAAATATCGAGCATACGCTTGTGGGTTCTCACCTCGAACTGCTCACGAGATTTTTTATCAACGTGAGGAGAGCGCAAAACTGTATAGCGGTTGATGCGGGTTGGCAAGGGGATAGGACCCGCAACTTTTGCGCCGGTACGGCGAGCAGTCTCAACGATTTCTTTCGTCGACTGATCAAGCAACTTATGATCGAATGCCTTCAATCTAATTCTTATCTTCTGACTTTGCATAAGGACACTTCTCTTCTTTTTAAAGTAGCGTAATTACTAGCAAACTTTGTTAACATTCAACGCCTCAATCCCATCGAAAACGTACCCCGAATTAGCCCTTGCGGCCGTGAAATCACCCAATGCGGGGGGTTTTTTGTAAATTTAGACGTCACGAGTGCGCGAGTATGCGCAATAAAAAAAACATTGTCAAAGGGAAATATTATCTTTTTTAGTATCTTCCCATTTTCTGGAGAATCTCAGCTTTCGCCTTCGCAGGCACCACTGCATACTCCAAAAATTCCATACTAAAACTGGCCCGTCCCTGACTCAAACTTCTCACATTTGTGGCATACCCGAACAGGTTCGCCAGAGGAGCCTCCGCAGAGATAACCTGCCCTCCACCCACTTTTGCATTCATTGCGAGAATTTTTCCACGGCGAGAATTCAAATCTCCCACCACATTCCCGACAAACTCATCAGGACAAGTCACTTCCAGCTTAAAAATCGGCTCCAAAAGCTCGGTTGAAACACCCTTCACCGCATCTCGGAAAGCCAAAGACGCCGCCGCCTTGAAAGCCATTTCCGTTGAAGCATCCGGACGAGTTTCCACTGCATTGAGAGTTCCTCTCACGCCAATCATAGAATAACTCGCCAGCGGGCCCACCTCCGCCGCTTCCTTAAAGCCATTTTCCACGGCTTTCAAGAAAGGCGCTGTAAACTCTTTGGACACAGACACTTTAGATACAAATTGCACACCTACGTGTTGCGAAATCGGCTCAATCGTCAAAGACACCTTCGCATACTGAGCCTCACCAGCAACCTCCCGCTCGTAAACATGTTCCACCGTGGTGGAAGATGAAATACTTTCACGGTAAGACACTTGAGGATTTCCCACATTGGCCTGAACTTTATGCTCACGCAGAAGGCGATCTACCAAAATCTCCAAATGCAATTCACCCATACCAGACAATAAAATCTGCCCGGTCTCAGGGTCGTTACGCAGACGACAAGAAGGATCTTCTTTGCCGAGCTTTTCCAAGCCCTGCAACATCTTCTCCTGGTCTGCGGAAGATTTCGCCTCAATAGCCACAGAAATAACAGGCTCAGGGAACGTGATAGACTCCAAGACAACAGAATGAGAAGTCTCACACAAAGTATCGCCGGTCGCCGTGAACTTCAAGCCCACAACAGCTCCGATATCCCCCGCCTTCAACTGAGCGATCTCTTCACGCGAATTGGCGTGCATTTTAACCAGTTTTTGGATGCGCTCTTTCTTCTCCGTACGTGGGTTGTAAAGTTGGTCTCCCACTTTCACAACACCCGAGTACACGCGGATATAAGTCAACGTCCCAGCAAAAGGATCATTGGCAATCTTGAAAGCCAAGGCCGCCACAGACGCATCAAAATCCGTCTTACAGATAATTTCTTTTTCAGGTTTTTGCGGATCATGCCCCACCATGTGCGGCACTTCTATCGGCGATGGCAAATAATCAAGCACGCCATCCAATAGAGGCTGCACCCCTTTATTCTTAAAAGCTGCCCCACAAAAAACAGGGAAAGCTTTTAATTCCAGAGTGCCTTTACGCAGAGCTCGCTTTAACTCCGCAACGGAGACTTCCTCTCCATTCAGATATTTTTCCAAAAGCTCATCTTCGAACTCAACAATCTTCTCAACGACCTCAGTCCGGAAGCGATTCACCTCTTCCTTCATATCATTGGGAACATCGACAACTTCGAAATGATCTCCCATCCCACCCTGCTCCCAGAGATAGGCACGATTTTCCAAGAGATCCACAACACCGCGGAATGTATCTTCAACACCAATCGGCACTTGCACTGGAATAGGGTTGGCATTGAGCTTGTCTTTGATCGTCCCGTAAGACATCACAAAGTCTGCCCCTACACGATCCATCTTGTTCACAAAGCAAATTCGCGGAACTTTATATTTATCAGCTTGCTTCCAGACAGTTTCAGACTGTGGCTCGACTCCATTCACACCATCAAAAACAGCAATCGCTCCGTCCAAAACACGCAAAGAACGCTCCACCTCAATAGTGAAGTCCACGTGGCCCGGAGTATCGATGATGTTGATTCTGTGATCTTTCCAGAACGCCATCGTCGCAGCTGAGGTGATAGTGATACCACGCTCCTGCTCCTGCACCATCCAGTCCATCGTGGCATCGCCATCATGAACTTCGCCGATTTTATGACTTTTACCTGTGTAGTAAAGAATGCGTTCGGTGGTCGTCGTCTTACCGGCATCAATGTGAGCCATGATGCCGATATTACGAGTATACTTGAGATCAGCTACAACTTTAGGATCTTTAGCTGACATGTAATCAGATTACCAATTGTAGTGAGAGAAAGCCTTGTTCGCTTCAGCCATTCTGTGAACATCGTCTTTCTTCTTAATAGAGTTGCCTCTATTGTTGTAAGCATCAACGAATTCACCAGCCAAACGCTTCGCCATATCTTTCTCACCGCGTTCGCGAGAGTATTCAACCAACCAACGCATAGCCAAAGCCAAACGACGAGAAGGACGAACATCCACAGGAACTTGGTAAGTCGCTCCACCCACGCGGCGAGAACGAACTTCGATAGAAGGCTTTACGTTTTCCAAAGCTTTTTTGAAAACAGACATAGGCTCTTCACCTTGAATTTTTCCTTCAAGCTCTTTCAAAGCTCCGTAGAAAAGCTTCTGTGCAGTCGCTTTTTTACCTTGAATCATCATTTTATTGACGAATTTTGCAACGACAAGATCCTTAAATACTGGATCTGGAATAATTTCTCTTTTAAAGGTCTTTTTACGACGAGACATTTGTCACTACCCCTTATTTCTTAGGTCTCTTAGTACCATATTTAGAACGGCCACGCAGACGACCATTTACACCTTGAAGATCCAATACACCACGCACGATATGGTAACGAACACCTGGCAAGTCCTTCACACGACCACCACGAATCAAAACCACGCTATGCTCCTGGAGGTTGTGACCGATACCAGGGATGTAAGAGATAACTTCAAAACCGTTAGAAAGACGGACTTTCGCTACTTTACGAAGTGCAGAGTTCGGTTTCTTAGGCGTTGTCGTGTAAACACGAGTGCAAACGCCACGGCGCTGAGGGCAAGATGACAAAGCTGGAGACTTTGTTTGGTTCTTTTGAACTTTACGCTCACTTTTGATGAGCTGGTTGATAGTTGGCACTTTAATACCCCTTAAACAATTAATTCGAATCTTCTAATTCCAGGACGCTGGAACTTACATTGTTCCCCGCGCCCCGGTCAAGACTTTGTTGTTAAATTTTATTTCCGCCAAAAAGAGGTGTGAGCTCCCCTTTTTGTCTTTTTTACAGAGTTCCCGTCCTCAGATCTCTAGCCCTGGTGGGGTTGAGCTGAGGTTGTCATACCTGGCAATGCCACGAAGCTTGTATCGTCGTCCTCTGCCACAGACACCTTCCAACGTTTGTAAGAAGTTAAGCCTGTTCCCGCAGGAATCAAACGACCCATGATGATATTCTCTTTCAGACCACGCAAATGATCCGTACGAGAATTGATCGCCGCCTCGGTCAAAACCTTGGTCGTTTCTTGGAAAGACGCCGCAGAAATCCAGCTGTCGGTACTCAAAGAAACTTTCGTAATACCCAAGAGCAACGGACTGCATGTCGCAGGTTGACCGCCCTCACGGTTAATACGCTCATTTTCCTCGTCGTAAGCATATCTCTCAACTTGCTCGCCCGCCAAGAACCGGCTGTCGCCAGCATCCTTGATCTCCACTTTACGGAGCATTTGACGAACAATCACTTCGATATGCTTGTCATTGATACCAACCCCTTGAAGTCGATAAACTTCTTGGATTTCATTGACCAGGTATGCAGACAGAGCTTTCGCACCCAGAACCGCCAGAATGTCATGAGGATTTGTTGGACCATCCATCAACGCCTCACCGGCTCTTACGTACTCACCTTCTCTGACCGCAACGTGCTTCCCTTTAGGGATGAGGTATTCTTTTTGCTCACCCACTTCAGGAGTTACGATCACACGTTGTTTACCTTTCACGTCTTTACCGAAAGTCACATAACCATCAATCTCAGAGATGATAGCCGCTTCTTTCGGTTTACGAGCTTCAAATAATTCCGCAACCCGTGGAAGACCCCCTGTGATATCCTTCGTTTTCGAAGCCTCACGGTGCATCTTCGCAATAACATCCCCGGCGTGAACTTCCTGTTGATCTGAAACCAACAACTGAGCTCCGACTGGGATCAGGTAACGTGCAGGGATATCACGACCAGGAAGACTCAATGTTTTACCATTGCCATCCACCAGGAAAACCGTCGGTTTGATATCAGAAGACTTAGACTCCATGATAACCTTGGTCGCAAATCCTGTTACAGCATCGACTTGCTCCTGCATTGTCGAGCCTTCTTCAATATCGTGGTACTGAATCTTCGCAGAGACCTCCGCGATAATAGGATTGGAATACGGATCCCACTCCACAACCGCCTGGCCTTTAGTGACTTTATCACCCTCTTTGAAGTTCAAGACAGCACCGTAGACAAGTTTGAAATTTTCTCTTTCACGGCCTGTTTCATCAATAACCAACGCCGATCCGTTACGATTCATCACTGTCAACTTACCTTGACGGTTGGTCACAGCATGAACGTTTTCCAACTTGATCGTTCCATCATAACGAGTGGTGTGAACAGATTGTTCAACCGCACGAGAAGCCGCACCACCCAAGTGGAAGGTTCTCATCGTCAACTGTGTACCAGGCTCACCGATAGATTGAGCTGCGATAATACCCACAGTTTCACCGAGGTTGACAGTCGCACCACGAGACAAATCACGTCCGTAGCACTTCACGCACACACCGCGATTGGATTCGCAAGTCAGAGCAGAGCGGATTTCAACTCGGTCGATACCCAGCTCTTCCACTTTTTTCACATCATTTTCAGTGATTTCATGACCCGCCTTCAAGATAACGGCATTGCTCATTGGATCGATAACATCTTTCAATGTTGTACGACCTAAAATACGATCGCCGATATTTTGAATGATCTCACCCGCCTCATAGACTGGAGTGATTTCCAAACCATCTGTCGTTCCACAATCCACTTCTGAAACAACCACATCTTGAGCCACGTCCACCAGACGACGGGTCAAGTAACCGGAGTTCGCAGTTTTCAATGCGGTATCGGCCAAACCTTTACGCGCACCGTGAGTGGAGATGAAGTACTGAATAACGGTCAGACCTTCACGGAAGTTCGCAGTGATCGGAGTCTCAATGATCTCACCAGAAGGTTTCGCCATCAGACCACGCATCCCGCCAAGCTGACGAATTTGCGTCGCAGATCCCCGCGCTCCCGAGTCTGCCATGATGTAGATCGGATTGAATGAAGGACCTACAGTCTCTTTGCCATCCACGATGAAAGTTTGTTTCTCGATGGCGTTCATTCCCTCTTTAGCGATCTTATCTGCAGTTTGTGCCCAGATATCCACCACTTTATTGTAGCGTTCCCCGTCTGTGATCAGACCTTCATCGTACTGTTGCTGAATCTCAGTCACTTGTTTCTCAGCATCAGAAATCATCGGAGCCTTCGCGGACGGGATCACCATGTCGTCGATACCGATCGACATCCCCGCAGCAGTAGAATATTTAAAGCCCAACTCCATGATTTTATCAGCCAAGATACAAGTGGCCTTCGCACCAGCAAGACGGAATGTCTTATCGATCAAAGCGGCAATTTGTTTCTTATTCATGTTCACGTTCACTTCATTGAACGGAACTTCTTTCGGAACGATATCAGACAAGATCGCACGTCCGACGGAAGTCTCTTGAACTTTTCCGTTCAGACGAACTTTACAAGCTGCTTGCAAATCCACCAGGCCCGTTTCGTAAGCATACTGAGCTTCCGCCACGCTGGAGAAGATTTTTCCAGTTCCCACAGCACCCGGACGAACACGAGTCAACCAGTACAATCCCAAGACGATATCTTGAGACGGGTTGATGATCGGCTTACCACTGGCCGGAGAAAGAATGTTGTTTGTCGACATCATCAAGACGCGAGCTTCAACCTGTGATTCCACAGAAAGCGGAACGTGAACCGCCATTTGGTCACCGTCAAAGTCGGCATTGAACGCCGTACACACCAAAGGATGCAATTGAATCGCTTTTCCTTCATGCAATACAGGCTCGAACGCCTGGATACCCAATCTATGCAGAGTCGGCGCACGATTCAGAAGAACCGGATGCTCTTTCACAACGTCAGCCAGGATGTCCCAAACCTCAACGGTCTCTTGATCCACCAAGCGTTTTGCTTGCTTGATTGTCGCTGCCAAACCTTTTTCTTCGAGTTTGTTGTAAACGAACGGCTTGAACAACTCCAAAGCCATCTTCTTAGGAAGACCGCACTGGTGAAGCTTCAAAGTAGGACCGACCACGATCACAGAACGACCGGAGTAGTCCACGCGTTTACCCAAAAGGTTTTGACGGAAACGACCTTGCTTCCCTTTCAACATATCAGAAAGAGAGCGCAGAGGACGTTTATTAGGACCCGTGAAGGTCTTACCACGACGACCGTTATCCAAGAGCGCGTCCACCGCTTCTTGCAACATACGCTTTTCATTGCGGATGATGATATCCGGAGCATTCAGCTCCTGAAGACGTTTCAAACGATTGTTACGATTGATAACCCGACGGTACAAATCTTTGAGGTCGGAAGTCGCAAAACGACCGCCGTCCAATGG
>JBCECD010000055.1:0-3660 GCA_039206745.1 Bdellovibrio sp.
TCCTGATCCATAGTACCGCCCAGACGAGGAGCGTACTCGATCACCGTGACCTGGGCACCCAAACGCTGCCATACCGAACCCAACTCCAGGCCAATCACGCCGCCGCCGACAACGATCATGGATTTTGGAGCTTGAGAGAGTGCCAAAGCACCGGTGTTGGAGACGATACGTTTTTCATCGTACTTCAAGAACGGCAACTCCACGGGCACAGAGCCTGTGGCAATGAGAATATTTTTGGTAGTTAAAACTTGGGTCTTACCATCACTGCCTTTCACTTCCACTTTGCCTGGAGCAACAATACGGCCCAGGCCTTCAAAGGGCGTGATTTTATTCTTTTTGAAAAGGAAAGCGATGCCCTCGGTGTTGGTTTTCACCACTTTATCTTTGCGTGCCATCATGGTGGGCAGATCCAAGTCCACTTTGGAAACCTTCACGCCATGAGAAGAGAGATCGTGCAAAGCTGCCTGATAGTGTTCAGAGCTTTCTAGCAAAGCCTTGGAAGGAATGCAGCCGACATTGAGGCAGGTGCCACCGTAGGTTTTATCTTTTTCAATAACAGCTGTTTTCAATCCCAGCTGAGCGGCGCGAATGGCGCCGACATAGCCACCAGGTCCTGAACCTATGACGATCAGATCAAATTGAGTTTCAGACATGTCTACACCTCCAACAACAGACGTTCAGGATCTTCGATGAGCTCTTTCACTTTCACGAGGAAGCTCACAGCTTCTTTGCCATCAATAATACGGTGATCGTATGTCAAAGCGACATACATCATTGGACGGACTTCCACTTTGCCGTTCACAGCCATGGGACGATCCTGAATTTTGTGCAGGCCTAAGATTGCAGATTGCGGAAAGTTCAAAATAGGAGTGGACAACAAAGAGCCGAACACGCCGCCGTTGGTGATGGAGAATGTTCCACCGCTGAGATCATTGGGACTGATTTTGCCATCACGGCCTTTCAGAGCCAGATCGCGGACGGCCATTTCAATTCCGGCCAAAGACAGAGTGTCAGCGTCTTTCACCACGGGAACCATCAGACCTTTTTCCGTCGAAACGGCAATGCCGATATTGTAGTAGTTGTGATACTCGATGTCGGTTCCGGCAATCCAGGCATTCACAGCTGGGAAGGATTTCAGAGCTTCCACGCAGGCTTTCACGAAGAAACCATTGAAGCCCAGGTTCAAGCCGTATTTCTCTTTGAATTTATCTTTGTATTTGGTGCGTAGATCCATCACTTTGCCCATATCCACTTCGTTGAAAGTGGTGAGCAAGGCTGAGGTGTTCTGAGCTTCTTTTAATTTTTCCGCGATACGCTTGCGGATGGTGGTCATTGCCACTAATTTTTTGTCGCCCTGCTTGGACGGACCACGAGCGGCCAAAACATCCGCTGCGGAAACTTGTGGAGCTGCTGCTGCTTTTGTCGGTGCTGCGGTTGCAGAAGTCTCCGCTTTGCGTCCCGGTGTGGCTTCAAGGACATCTCCTTTGGTCAGGCGTCCATCTTTACCGGTGCCTTGAACTGTTGAAGGATCAAGACCTTTTTCCGTAACGATACGTTGAACTGCGGGAGATAGATGTTGAGAGGCCTCTGTTTTTGCAGAACCACCGGAAGTTGCAGCAGGGACTGCGGATGAAGGCGTGGCAGAAGCCGGCGCTGACGTCGGAGTAGAGGGAGCTGCTGCCGGTGCGGCGGAAGCCTTGGCGTCGGTGTCGAGAGTGGCCACTGTCGCGCCGATTTGCACGACGGCTCCGGCTTCGCAACCGGGAAGAATAGTGAGAACCCCGTCGTTTTCGGCGACGACTTCAACACTGGCTTTGTCAGTTTCCAGAAGCATGAGAATCTCATTGCGTTTGACAAACTCGCCGGATTTTTTGGTCCAGCTACCTATGGTTGCTTCAGTGATGGATTCCCCAACCGCGGGAACTTTGATCTCTTGTTTCATGCAACGTCCTTTTCTACTGGCCTAGCCGCCAAAAATAGATTTAATAATTTCTGCCTGTTCAATTTTGTGTCGATGGATGGAGCCCGTTGCCGGAGAGGATCTCTCGGGACGGCCCACATACTCAAAGCCCAGCTTCAAACCTGACTTGGCAACAACGTCTACAAATTTAAAGTAGACATTTTGGAAGGCCCCCATGTTTTTAGGTTCCTCTTGCGCCCACATCAAAGTCTTCGCCTTCGGGTATGACTTCAACACATCCGTCACCTTTTTCGCCGGGAACGGATAGATCTGTTCCAGACGCACCAGGGCGATATTTTCTTTTTTCGTTTTTTCTCTTTCTTCCAGCAATTCATAATACAGTTTACCGGAAACAAAGACGACAGTGTCCACCTTTGCTTTATCAACTGTGTCAGCAATCACTTCCTGGAATTGTCCTTGGGCCAAGTCTTCGAGAGTGGATACCGCGCGCGGGTGACGCAGCAAAGATTTGGGCGACATCACGACCAAAGGTTTGCGGTAAGCACTGTGCACTTGTTGGCGGAGAGCATGATAGATCTGCGCCGGAGTGGTCAGATTGCAGACGCGCATATTGTTCTGAGCTGACAACTGCAGGAAGCGTTCAAGGCGAGCAGAGGAGTGCTCAGGCCCCTGTCCTTCATAGCCGTGAGGCAGGAGCAGAACCAAGCTGTTCATCTGTTGCCATTTTGTTTCCGCAGCCGCGAGATATTGATCGATCACGATCTGAGCTCCATTGACGAAGTCTCCGAACTGCGCTTCCCACATCACGAGTGAGCGGGGGTCCTGATTGGAGTAACCGTACTCGTAGCCGAGAACGCCATACTCAGACAGGATGCTCTCCGCCGCCAGCAAGGAGGCTTGCGGATTCAAATCTGACAGAGGGAAATAAGCCTCGCCTGTTTTGAAATCATACATACCGGCGTGACGGTGAGTGAAGGTGCCGCGCACGCAGTCCTCTCCTGTCAAGCGCACGGGGGTGCCTTCGTGCAAAAGAGATCCGTAGGCGAGCAGTTCGCCCATACCCCAGTCAATTTTTTCTTTGCCGGCGCCCATGGCTTTGCGCATTTCCAATAACTTAATCAACTTTGGATGTGGCGTGAAAGTTTCAGGATAAGAGCCGATCTTCTCGCCGATTTTTTTCAAAGTGTTCAGATCAAAGCGAGTGTCGACAGTTTTTTCAAAGTCCTCAGCTGTGGCTTTGCGCAAGCCTTTCCACGGACCTTCGTATTTGAAGTTTTTCAACTTCGGAGGCGTCTTTTTGGTCTCTTCGTAAATGTTTTGCAGGCGATCCATAGCGGAGGCATAGAGGTCCTCAATGGTTTTTTGATCAAGGCTGTTCTCCGCAACTAATTTTTTCGCGTAGATTTCACGCACTGAGGGGTGAGTCTTGATGAGCTCATACATCTGTGGTTGAGTGAAGGCGGGTTCGTCCCCTTCGTTATGACCGTATTTACGATAGCAGATCAGATTGATCACCACATCGCGACCGAACTCCTGACGATAGCGAAGAGCGATGTCCATGGCGCGCACTCCACTCTCAACATCATCACCGTTCACATGCAAAACGGGAACGAAAGTCATCTTGGCCGCATCAGAGGCATAGCGAGTGGAGCGAGTGTCGTAGCCATTGGTGGTGAATCCCACTTGATTGTCCAGGATGATATGAATTGTGCCACCTACGGTGTGAGAAGGCACTTGAG
>JBCECD010000055.1:3670-10388 GCA_039206745.1 Bdellovibrio sp.
CATTTGCAAGACCTCTTGCACGATGCCTTGTCCTGCGAAAGCTGCATCCCCGTGAATCAAGACAGGGATCACTTTTTTGCGTCCCAAGGCCCCTTTTTTATCCTGAGAGGCGCGGGCCATTCCCAGGGCGACGGCGTTGACCGTTTCCAGGTGAGAAGGATTGTAGGACATAGTGATCTTGCAAGAGCCGGCGGCGGTTTTTCTTTCGGTGACATAGCCCAAGTGATATTTCACGTCGTTGTCGAAATCCTCAACGGGTTCTGACAATTGCAGGGGACCGTTGAAGTCTCCGAAGACATACTCTTCACCTTTGCCGAAAAAATTCACCAGCATGTTCACGCGTCCACGGTGGGCCATGCCGACGAACATTTCTTCGACCTGCAGGCCGGTGCCTTTTTGTACCAGAGTTTCCATCATCGGCAGAACGGTGTCAGCACCTTCTACGGAGAAGCGCTTGGTTCCAACATAGCGAGTGTGAATGAATTTCTCCAAAGACTCTGCTTTGGTCAAAGCGGTCAGGGCGAGTTTTTTATCTTCAGCTGACAGAGAGGTGGTGGCGGTTTCAAATTCTTTTTGCAGCCAAGTCCACTCTTGGGGAGAGGCATCGGCAGCTTGCAGAGAGATTTTTCCACAGTAGCATTTTTCCAAATGAGCAATGATGTCGGAGAGAGTGGCACCGGTTTTGCCGATAAGAGAACCGATCTGGAAGGTGGAGTTCAGGTCTTTGTCACTCAGGCCAAAGCGTTGCAGAGTCAGCAGCTCACTCTTTTCGGGAGCGTAGAGGGGATTGAGATCCGCTTGCGTGTGACCATCGGTGCGATAAGCTTGAATCAGTTGGAAGACGCTGAGTTCTTTGTCGGACATTCCGAACTTGCCCTCTTGAGCGAATTCGACCCCTTCAAAAAAACTTTTCCACTCCAAAGCCAAAGAGTCGGGATTGGATTTAAAATCTGCATAGAGTTGTTCGATGTATTCTAGGTTCGAACGATTGATGCCTGTATTGTTCACGGTGTTCCTCACGTTTTTAGGCGGTGTTTTTGCGCGCCTTAATTTTTCAAAAACTCAGGCGTTTGACACGTCTTAATGCGTGGCAAAAATTCAAGCTTTTGATGTAAAAGAAGGCTTAGTCATGGTAGCTCTTTTTTCTTACAAATTGAAGGAGTTTAAGCGTGTACAAGTTGGTGTTGATAAGACATGGCGAGAGCGTTTGGAATCAGGAAAATCGCTTCACGGGGTGGCAGGACGTTGATCTTTCGGAGAAAGGTCGAGCCGAAGCTCTAAAAGGTGGGAAAGCTCTCAAAGATAAGGGCTTTAGCTTTGACGTGGTGTACACGAGTGTGTTGAAAAGAGCGATTAAGACTCTCAATTTTGTGCTCGATGAGTTGGATCTGGTGTGGCTTCCTGTCCACAAGGATTGGCGTTTGAATGAGAGACATTACGGAGCCCTTCAGGGTTTGAACAAAGCAGAAACCGCAGCTCGTCATGGCGAGGAGCAAGTGAAAATCTGGCGTCGTAGTTACGATGTTCCACCGCCTCCTATGGAAGTGAGTGATTCTCGTCACCCTGTGCATGATGTGCGATATCGAGGAGTGAAGCCTTCGTTGCTGCCGAGTCAGGAGTCCTTAAAAGATACAGTGGCGCGTTTCCTACCTTTGTGGACGGAGACCATCGTGCCAAAGATCAAAGAGGGACAAAAAGTTTTGATCGTAGCTCACGGCAACAGTTTGCGCGCCTTGATTCAGCATCTCGAAAACCTGACTCCCGACGAAATCATGGCTGTGAACATGCCAACGGGCATCCCTCTGCTCTACGAACTCGATAAAGACCTCAAAGTCCTCAAAAAAGAATTCATCGGCGACCCATCCGAAGTCCAAGCCGCCATAGACTCCGTAGCCAACCAAGGCAAAAAAAAATAAAAGGTGCCTGGTGATTTTTTACGCCTATAGTGCGTCAAAAAAATCATCCAGGCACTTCTTTAGTACCGATTCTCTTTTGATATCAGCCTCATAACGCACTGAGGTTCGGAAAAATCACCTGGCACCTTTTGGGGGAGTTTTTTAGACTTATGGTTGGAGAGGGAGAGGCCGACAAGAAGGTATGGTGAAAATCGGACTGGTGCGGATAATGATGGTGGCCCTGATGGTGGGCGTGGGAGCCTGTAGCGAAGTGAGAAACTCTTCAGCTCTCGATGCGGATTTGTATGGCTCTGATGTGACGGGCTCGGCGGCATTTATGTCGGCGCGAGTGGTGATGGTTAATCAGTGCTTTCGCTGTCATGGTGAGTGGGCCTCTTATAATGAAGCTGATTTTGTCACTCAAGGTCTGGTGGTGGCAGGTTCTCCCAGTGGCTCAGTTTTGTATCAATCGTTGAAAGGCAATGACTCCGGTGTGACGGGGACAATGCCCGAAGGCGGTAACCTGTCCTCTGATGAAATGATGACGATCAAGTCCTGGATCGCAGGCATGTAAGGCAAAAGTGATGCTAAATAAGTTACGCCACCGCGAAAACAAACTTCAGGCTTATGTCTTGTCCTGGACACAAAAATTGCAAAAATATCAAAGCGCGCGTTTGCTAACGGGACTGCTCTTCTGCCTGAGTTTGATCCCCCTGGCTTTGCCGCAAAAAGCCTCTTGGGAGTTTTCCTTTCCCACTCTGTTCTTGCTGAGCTTTCTTGTTTTTGTTATTCGCACAAGAAGAATTCATCGGCACACTCGTCGGCTGCAAAAGTTATTGCAATTCACACAACGCCAAAAAAAGCGATGTCTGGGGCAGGCCTCAGGACAAGACGGCCTGGCTGTTAAAAAGTGGGCTCAGGAATTTCCTCTGGTGACAGATATTCACTTACTCGGTGAGCATTCCCTTTGGACTGTTATGGATGAAACCCTGACTGAAGGGGGAAAGAAACATCTGCTCGCGTGGATGAGTGTCAAACCTCTGGCGGTCTCGACACTGCAAGAAAGACAAAATCTTCTGCGTCGATTGCGCCCGCAGGCATGGTTTTATACACGCATGGTGGTGAGCTCTGAGTCAGAGTCCCTGGATGTCTCCACCTTGCAAGTAGAAGAATTTTTACATCGTCCTTTTGTGGCGCCTTCATTTTTCAAACTCTTTGCTGCCAATTGGATCGTTTGGCTCTTAACTGTGGCTTTTTTATTTCTCTGGTCGACCAGGGAGGGAGAGGGCTTTCCAGGTTGGACCTTGGCCGTGTTTCCCTTGCTCAGTTTGATCAGTATTGGTTCTGTCGCAACAGTATTTATGCGAGGAGTGGGGTTAACTCATCATCTGGAAGCACTGGCTCCTTTGTTGCAGGCCCTCGAGGAGCGCACGCAATGGAATCAAGATCTTCGTGCTCTGTGCCCGACAATAGCTCGGCATCGGCCTTCTCGGGATGTGGGGCGTTTGGAAACTATTCTGGGGTTTTTGGGAACTCAGACCAATCCTCTCTTGCACTTTCTCTTGAATGTTCTCATGCCCTGGACAGTGACTGCTGCGTATTGCCTCGAACGCTTGCGGCAGCGCCAGGCTCAGAGCTTTCCGGAGATAAGTCGGGAGCTGGCTGAATGGGAAGTGTGGGGCTCGCTTCTGGTGTTTGATAAATATCAGACACAGACTTATGCGGAGTATTCAGACCAGGCGGTCTTTGCGGGCGAAGGACTTTTTCATCCCTTACTGAGCAGGGATCAGGTTGTGGCCAATGATTTTTCATTTCCACGTGGAAAATCCCTGGGGCTTTTAACGGGATCGAATATGTCGGGGAAATCGACGTTCCTGCGTACGATTGGCATCAATCAGATTTTAGCGAATATGGGAGCGCCGGTTTTTGCCAAGAGATTGCAGACGCGCCCCTGGCGTTTAGAAACCTGCATTGAGGTCAGCGATTCTTTGCGCGATGGTTATTCTTATTTTTATGCTGAAGTGAGAAGGCTGAAACAGATTCTTCAGGCGGTGAGCTCGACGGAGCCGGTTTTATATTTAATCGATGAGATCTTTCGTGGCACCAACAATCGCGAGCGCCATATCGGCAGCAAATCAGTGATTCGCACTTTGGCGCAGAGCTCGAACTCCTTAGGGTTTGTTTCGACTCATGATCTGGATTTGGTGATTCTCGAGGAGAGCACGCCCTCGGTTCTGAATCTGCATTTCCGCGAGGAAGTGGACAGTGCGGGACAGATGACTTTTTCATATCATTTGAATTATGGTCCCTGTGTGACCACAAATGCTTTGCGTATCATGCGCAATGAAGGGATTCGCATCGAGGAGTCCTGAGTGAACTCCTCGATAGGGGGCTTGTAGAAAGGAGCCTTGTAAAATTATTTCTTCTGAGTGAAAAAGCAATCCAAAGACCAGCGACCAGCGCCATGAATCACAAAAAACAAGGAAGTGAAGAGGTAGAGTAAAGCCATCTCTTTCGTCGAGAAAGGATCGGCGGCGTGAGCGCCAAAAGCTGCGACAATCATTGTGAGCATCACAAAAGCGGCGGCAGGGCGGGTGAGAAATCCTACAGCTAGTAAAATGCCGCCTAAAAACTCAGCCAAGGCCGCACTCCAAGCGAAGAATTCGGGAGCCGGAAATCCGAGCGCCGATACTCCGGACACCAGAGGTTCCGGCGGAGGCATTTTTCCCAAACCATGTGAAAAAGCCATGGTCAGGCCGATAAAAAGACGAAGGACAGTCAAAGCTAAATCGTCGAATTTTGTATTGATATTAAAAGGTGATAAAAGACAGGACATCATTTTTTTCATAAGAATTCTCCTCCTTATAAATTTAAGCGGTCCTTATCCTAAAGAAAAGAAATAACTGTGACAATGGGGGTTACGTTATGGGGTGGCATTCTGGTTTTGATGAGTGAGGCTCAGTCAATATGAAAGGGTCTGTTTTGAGATGACGACGTCTTCACTCAGATTTACTGCTTCCTCTTATAAGAAATGCTTCAGTAAAGCGAGATACAAATAAAAAACCGGATTCCTCGCGAGAGGAATCCGGTGTGAAGAAAACAAAATGCTCCGGAGAGAGACTCCCCGTTTATTTCATTATTTCAGGTCGAAGCGATCCAGCTTCATCACTTTATCCCAGGCTGCGACAAAGTCTTTCGCGAATTTCTGCCTGTTATCTTTGGTTGCGTAGACCTCAGCCACAGCTCGCAATTCTGATTGTGAGCCGAAGATCAGATCTACAGGAGTGGCGGTCCATTTCACCGTATTTGCTTTTCTGTCGAGGCCTTCATACAGACCTTCAGCAGAAGCTTTTTGCCATTTTGTCGACATGTCGAGCAGATTGACGAAGAAATCATTGCTCAAAGTCCCTGGCTTGTCGGTCAAGACGCCATGCTTTGAATGATCCCAATTCACATCGAGAACGCGCAGACCGCCCAGCAAAACTGTCATTTCAGGAACAGTCAGTGTCAGCAAGTTGGCACGATCGACCAGGGCTTCTGCGGGAGAAAGATAGTTCTCAGCACCGTAGTAGTTACGGAAGGCATCAGCCTTAGGCTCTAAGAAATTGAAAGAGTCGACATCTGTCTGTTCTTGCGAAGCATCCATGCGTCCTGGGGTGAAGGGAACAGCGACTTTCAGACCTCCCTTTTGAGCGGCATTCTCAATTCCTGTGGCACCACCTAACACGATCAGGTCTGCCAACGAGATTTTTTTGCCGTCTTTATGCGATTGATTGAAGTCCTTCTGGATGGACTCCAATTTAGACAGTGTCGCGGCAAGCTCCGCAGGAGTGTTCACTTTCCAGTCCTTAGCTGGAGCCAGACGAATGCGTGCACCATTGGCTCCACCACGCATATCTGTGCCGCGGTAAGAGGCCGCTGACGCCCAGGCTGTGCGGATCAGATCAGAATTTTTAATGCCTGAACTGGTGATTTTCTTTTTGAGCTGAGACACATCAGAGGCTGTAACCAATTTGTGGTTCAGAGCTGGAATAGGATCCTGCCATTTAAATGTTTCTTTTGGAATTTCAGAGCCCAGGTAGCGGGCACGAGGTCCCATATCACGATGAGTGAGTTTGAACCAAGCTCGAGCAAAGGCCGCCTCAAATTCTTTAGGATTTTCCAAGAACTTTTTAGAAATCTTTGCGAACTCCGGATCTTCTTTCAAAGAGAGATCTGTGGTGAACATGATCGGAGCGTGGCGCTTTTCAGGATCATGAGCATCAGGAACCATGGTTGCCGCAGCTCCTCCTTTAGGAATCCATTGTGTGGCTCCTGCAGGACTTTTTGTTTTAACCCATTCAAACTGGAACAAATTCGCCAGATAGAGCATAGAGAAGCGAGTGGGCGTCGGAGTCCATGCGCCTTCCAGTCCGCTGGTGATCGCATCTTTGCCGACGCCTGTTCCACATTTACTTTTCCAACCCAGACCTTGATCTTCGAGAGGAGCATTTGCCGGAGCAGCGCCGATACATTTATCAGGATTGTGAGCGCCGTGCGCTTTACCAAAGGAGTGGCCTCCCGCGATCAAGGCAACGATCTCTTCATCATCCATGGCCATGCGACCGAAAGCCTGACGGATGTCTTTGGCCGCCGCAATCGGATCTGGATTGCCATTGGGTCCTTCGGGGTTGACATAGATCAGACCCATTTGTGTGGCCGCGACAGGAGACTTATTCAACTTTTGATCTTTGGTGCGGCGTTCGTCACCACTGAGCCATTTTTTTTCCGTGACCCAGAAAACAGTATCCTGTTCCCACTGATCCTCGCGTCCTCCAGCTAAC
>JBCECD010000056.1:0-10255 GCA_039206745.1 Bdellovibrio sp.
GACGGCACAGGCCATCGGCGGAGCGGATTTGTACATTGAAGGTGACGGCAGCATCTTCAACAGGGTCAACGCCGTTGGCTTTAAAAATGCGCCCTTGGAAAGTGAAGGCCACGGGTGTCTCAGCAACTTGTGCTTCGGCTTGCAAATAGAGTAAAGTTGCTGCCAATATCACTGAGAAAAACTTCATGTTTCTCATAGAGCCCCCGTATCTACCATAGTGCCCCAGTGAGAGGATCTCAGGCGAACCGCACCGTTATTATCTTTCATTTCAGTTGGAGTCTCGATAACCCCATTGCTCACCATGATTTTGTGACCATCATTTGTATATTGAACGCTGCCACTGGAAACCACCGAGAAAAGCATACGAGTAGGAGGTGGTGCCTGGAACAGAACCTGTGCGGTCAGTTCCACGGCTCCTTCGGTGCGGAAGGTTTTTCTTTCGGCTGTGGTTGATAAGACTTTGCAGTGGGAGATGCCATCTTCATTGGAGGATGAGCAGGGCACGATAACATTATTAGATCCACTCACGTTCAGAGTGAGCTTAATGCCAGCAAGAGGGTTTCCGCGCTTATCGCGAATATTCAGAGTGACCATAGTGGGAGTGATTCCATCTGCGATATTCGGCGTGGAGATATCCATATTGCAGCGAGCAGCATCTGGTTCATCAGACAGGATCTTAGAGGCAATAGGTAAAAACTCCGACTGAGAGCAAGCGCCCAGTAATAAGAGAAAAAGTGATGATATCAGTCGCAGTGGTTTTCTATTCATGTTCATCCTTGTCCTCATAAGATTCGGTAAGAAAATTTAGGGACTAAAGAGGCCTGTAACAAATAAGAGTTTATTCGCAATAAAGAGAAACTTATTAAACTTTCTTGACCCCATTTCGGGACTTGTAAAGTTAATTTCTTTTGGGAATTACAATATAGAAAGGATTGGTGCGGACAATATAGACCTTGGCCACTTTTATTAAAACAAAGGCCATGGATAATTCCATGGCCTTTTTCACTCAAGAATTTGAGTTGAGAGTGTTACTTATTTCAACATGGACTTCAAAGTCACACCCATGTCAGCAGGGCTGCGTGCGATTTTGCAACCAGCTGCTTCGAGAGCTGCGAACTTCGCTTCTGCTGTGCCTTTGCCGCCACTGATGATAGCGCCAGCATGGCCCATACGTTTTCCCTTTGGAGCGGCTGCACCGGCAATGAAAGCGGCCACAGGTTTTTTGAAGTGAGCTTTGATGTATTCAGCAGCTTCTTCTTCTGCCGAGCCACCGATTTCACCGATCATGATCACCGCGTCTGTGTCTGGATCTGCATTGAACATTTTTAAAACGTCAATGAAGTTGGTTCCATTCACAGGGTCACCACCGATGCCCACGCAAGTGGATTGTCCCAAGCCCAAAGCTGTTAATTGTCCAACAGCTTCGTAAGTCAAAGTTCCCGAGCGAGAAAGAACGCCGATGCGACCTGGCTTATGAATGTGTGCCGGCATGATGCCGATTTTACATTCGCCTGGAGTGATCACGCCCGGGCAGTTTGGTCCCACCAAGCGAGTGCGTTTGCCTTCCATGAATTTTTTCACTTTCACCATATCCAAAACAGGAATGCCTTCAGTGATACAGATAACCAGATCCAAATCCGCATCCACAGCTTCCATGATAGAGTCTGCGGCAAAGGGAGGTGGAACAAAAACCACAGAGGCATTGCAACCTGTTGCGGCTTTAGCTTCTTTCACTGTGTTGAAAACAGGAAGACCGATGTGCGAAGTGCCGCCTTTACCAGGAGTCACGCCGCCCACCATTTTTGTTCCATAAGCAAGGGCCTGCTCAGAGTGGAAAGTTCCTTGCGCGCCAGTGAAACCCTGACAAATCACCTTGGTGTTTTTATTAACGAGAATAGCCATGTCGATTATCCTTTAACCGCAGCAACGATTTTTTTAGCTGCATCAGTGAGATCGTCCGCAGGAGTGATGTTCAACCCGCTCTCTCTCAACATTTTTTTACCCAACTCCACATTGGTTCCTTCCAAGCGCACAACAAGAGGGACCTTTAAGCCCAACTCTTTTGAAGCGGAGATCACGCCATCGGCAATGATATCGCACTTCATGATGCCACCGAAAATGTTAACCAAGATGCCTTTCACATTCGGATCTTTCAGAATGATTTTGAAAGCCGCTGTGACTTTTTCTTTGTTAGCGCCGCCGCCGACATCCAGGAAGTTGGCAGGAGAGGCTCCGTGAAGCTTGATAATATCCAAAGTGGACATTGCCAAGCCGGCACCGTTAACCAAGCAGCCGATATTTCCATCTAACTTGATAAAGGCCAGATCGTATTTGGAGGCCTCGATTTCAGAAGGCTCTTCCTCGTTCAAGTCACGCATTTCAACGATGTCTTGATGACGATACAAAGCATTGGAGTCGAAGTTCATTTTGGCATCCAAGCACAGAACTTCGCCCTCTTTGGTGACAACCAAAGGATTGATTTCTGCGATAGAGCAGTCAGTTGTGATGAAAGCGTTATAAAGGCCGGTGAAGAATTTAACGGCTTTATTAACGATTTCAGGAGCCATACCAATTTGGAAAGCCAGCTCACGAGCCTGGAAAGGAGCCAAACCCACAGTGGGATCAATGTCCACTTTCTTGATCGCATCCGGATTTTTCTCAGCCACTTCTTCGATATCCATGCCTCCTTCAGAAGAGGCCATCATGGCAGCGCGACCCGTAGCGCGGTCGATAAGGCATGCAACATAGTATTCTTTTGCGATGTTGCAACCTTGCTCGATGAAAACTTTTTGTACAACTTTTCCTTCAGGACCTGTTTGATGAGTCACCAAAGTCATGCCGATCATTTTTTTTGCCAACTCGCCAACTTCCTCCAGAGACTTGGCGATCTTAACACCGCCACCTTTTCCGCGGCCACCAGCGTGGATTTGGGCTTTCACAACCCACAGAGCACCACCGATTTCTTTTGCGGCAGCAACAGCCTCTTCAGGGGAGTGAGCCACTTTTCCTTTGAGTGTGGCAACTCCGAATTTACTCAGGACTTCTTTGGCCTGATACTCATGAATATTCATTTATGTCTCCAGACTATTGTACGTTTTTCAAAGCAGATACAAGAGTGCGAACTGCTTCAACGGATTTATCAAACTCAGCTTTTTCGTCAGCATTCATTTTCAAATCAATGATGCCTTCCATTCCTTTGCCGCCGATGCGAGCCAAAACGCCCACCATCAATTTGTCGTTCACGCCAAACTCACCGTGGAGTTCAACGGCAACAGGAAGCACGCGTTTTTGATCTTTCAAGATAGCTTCAGCCATTTCAACTGCGCCGCGAGAAGGAGCATAGTAAGCAGAACCTGTTTTCAGGTGACCGCCAATTTCCGCTCCGCCAGTTTTAGTGCGTTGAACGATGGCAGCGATTTTATCAGCTGGCAAAAGATCTGTCAGAGGCACACCTGACACAGAAGCCATGCGCACCAAAGGCATCATCGCATCGCCGTGGTTGCCGATAACGATACCAGTGACGTCTTTCACAGAGACATTCAAAACCTCTGCGATGTTAGCGCGGAAACGTGCAGAATCTAAGCATCCGCCCATTCCCAAAACGCGTTCACGCGGGAAGCCCAAGAGTTGTTTGGCATAAACGGCCATGACGTCCATAGGATTGCAGACGACGATAACATAAGAGTTCGGAGCGAATTTTTTAATCCCGTCGCAAACATCTTTAACGATTTTTGCATTTACGCCCACCAGCTCATCGCGGCTCATGCCGGGTTTGCGCGGCATCCCTGCGGTGATGATAACAACATCTGCATCAGCGATGTCTTCGTACTTGTTGGTGCCCGTGATTTTGGAATCAAAAAGCTCGATAGGAGCTGCTTGGTAAAGATCCAATGACTTTCCGATTGCAGTTCCTTCATTGATATCCAAAACAACAACATCACCGAGTTCTTTTTGTGCTGCCCAGTGAGCTGTCGTAGAACCGACAAAACCTGCACCGATCACAGCAATTTTATTTCTTTTGAAAGCCATGTTAATCTCCTTAAGGCTGCAAAATGAATGGAAAAAATTAAAACTTGCGTTCGAGGATCCATTCAATATCAAATCATAGACAGAGACAACTGTTACTGCTTGGCGCAGAAAAATTTGAGTATAAAAGGTTGGTTCCATGAGTCTGATTCGTCTTGAAAAAGTCACTGTTTCCTATGGTTCCCAGGGGGTCCTGCGTGAAATCAATCTGCAGGTTGAAGTGGGTGAGTGCCTGGTGATTATGGGTCCGAGCGGCCAGGGAAAATCAACCTTGTTGAAGACTCTCTCAGGCTTGATAACTCCTGAGAATGGCAAAGTTTTTGTTGAACAAAACGATTGGTTGATGCTCAGCAATACAGAGCGATCTTGCGAGCTTAAAAAGCGGGGATTTCTCTTTCAAAAAAATGCCCTTTTTGATTCCCTTACTTGTTTGGAAAACATTTGTTTTCCGTTGCGAGAAACGACGCTGTTGCCAGACACAGAAGTTCTCCGCCGGGGAGAGGACTTTTTAAAAGCTGTAGACATATTATCGGCACGAGATCTGTACCCCGATGAAATCAGCGGCGGTATGCAAAAGCGCTTGGGAATCGCGAGAGCATTAGCTCTAGGGCCGCAGGTGGTTTTTTACGATGATCCTACAGCGGGTTTGGACCCGATCACGGCAAAAAAAATTGTCGAATTGATTTTAAAATTAAAAGCAGAAAATAAGGCTACGGTGATTGCGGTCACCAATGATATTCATCGGGCTTATCAAATGGCGGATCGAATCGGCATTTTGATTGCGGGAGAATTAGTGGCTCTCGGCCCGCCGGAACATATAAAAAATCACAGTGATCTGCGTGTGCAGCAGTTCATTCATGGTCATATAAACGGCCCTTTGACTGAAGTTGAGAGTTGACCTCGGGCGGGACCCTGGCCACCATAGAGCAGTGATTGAATTCAAAAACCTGGTGAAAAAATTCGGTGCGAACACGATTCTGAATGGTTTGAGTTTTCAAATTCAGAGGGGTGAAATCGTTTTTATCATTGGGACCTCCGGGACGGGGAAATCCGTTCTCCTTAAGAGTCTTGTCGGCCTGTTGCCCATAGAAGAGGGTGAAATCTGGATTGATGGTGAAAAGACTTCCGGCCTTTCGGAAGAGGAGCTTTTGTTTGTTCGGCGGAAGTGCGGTATGGTTTTTCAACATCCGGCTCTCTTTGATTCTCTGACGATCTTTGAAAATGTTGCCTTTGGATTGCGCCGTCACTATGGTTTAGAGGGAGAAGCTTTAGAACAAAAAGTCCGTCAAGCCCTCCATAGAGTTCATTTGCGAGGTATAGAGCATCGTCTGCCAGGAGAGATTTCTTATGGCATGCAAAAACGCGTGAGTCTGGCAAGGACAGTGGCTTTGGAGCCGCAAGTCCTGTTGTTTGATGAGCCGACGACAGGACTTGATCCCATTACAACCACAGCTATTAATGAGTTGATTCGTGAACTTTCGCGCGAGCTGCAGACAACTTCTTTGGTCGTGAGTCATGATATGAATTGTGCCCTAGCCATTGCAGATCGTATTTTTGTCTTGGATGGTGGAAAAATTATAGCCATGGCGTCTCCTCAGGAATTGAGAGTTTCGACTCACCCTCTGGTGCAAGAGTTTTTAGCTGAAGCGAGCCCTTTATGAAAATCGTCATAAGGATTCTCGATGAAATAGGTGAAAATCTGCTTTTTCTACAAAAAATAGGACGCGCCTTGAAAGCGGGAGAAATCTCTTCCCATATGGTTTTCGAGCAAATCTGGAAGGTTACAGTGGCCAGTGCCGGCACCACGGCCTTAGCAGGTTTTTTTGTCGGTGCTATCATGGCTGTGCAATTCACTTTGCAGATGAAAGAGTTTGGTGCATTAGGATATTTGGGAGGCGTGGCGACCAGTGCGACGATTCGTGAAATCGGTCCTCTGCTTATTGCCTTTATGCTCAGCGGAAAAGTGGGGGCTTTTACATCTGCGGAGTTGGGAACCATGCGAGTGACGGAGCAATTAGATGCCATCCGCTGTCTGGGGGCGGACCCTCTTAAAGAAATAGTCGTACCGAGATTTATTGCCATTGTTGTGGCCAGCTTTTTTTTATTGGGCGCCGGTCTGATTATGTCGATTGGTGGTGGATTGATTTTAGGGAATTTCTTTTCCCGTGTTCATTGGCAAGAATACATTCGGCACATTCCACAAGTTGTGCATCCGGCATCTTTATTAATAGGTCTGATTAAATGTGTTGTTTTTGCCATCGTTTTAGGAACGATCTGCACCTATAAGGGCTATACAGCCAGTGGCGGAGCCAAGGGCGTGGGACGAGCTGTGGTTTCCACCGCCGTTGTCACGATGATTTGTATTGTTTTTATGGATTGGCTGACTAGTTTTGTCGCTGAAATGGTGATCCAAAGCGTGAGAGGATTCCGTGCATGATCACTTTAATAAGAGAAACTTTTAGCGGATTGTTCACCGGCCCCTTTCGAAAAAAAGATTTTTTATATCAAGTGGATTTTGTGGCTAACAAAAGTCTGGGTATCATTGTTTTTTCCATTTCTTTTGCGGCAGTGGTTACTATTTTAGAGTCTTCTTTTCACATGAAAATGGTGATTCAAAACGACTCTTTGGTTCCGGGATTCGCTGCCATGCTGATTTTGCGAGAGTTGGGGACGGTGGTGATGGCCCTTCTTCTGTGTTCTAAAGTGGGCGCGGGTTACGCTTCGGAAGTGGGGTCTATGCAAATCACCGAGCAGGTGGAGGCTTTGAAAATGCTGGGCATTGAGCCTGTTCGTTATCTCGTGGTACCGCGATTTTTGGCGTGCATAGTGGGGGCGGTTTTGTTGACTGTCATTGCTAACATGGCGTGCTTGTTTTCGGCGATGATTGTGAGTCAGCTTTATTTGGGTCAGCCACCAACGCTGTTTTTAATGTCCATGGACCGATTTATTTCCTTTCGAGATATTCTTTTTGCAATGATCAAGGGTGCTTGTTTTGGCGGAGTGATTCCATTGGTGGCTTGTTATTACGGTTTTCGCTGCCAACAGGGTGCGGAAGGGGTGGGAAGAGCGACCACAAATACAGTGGTCACAGCTTCGACAGCAATCATTGTGATTGATTTTATTTTGTCCTATACTTTCAGTTATCTGTATTAGGAGTGAGTATGAAGGTTGAAACCAAGGTGGGTTTGCTAGCTCTCGTTTCTGTCATATTAGTTGTGGTTTTTGCCTATTTGTTGGGTTTTACCTCACCTTTTGCGCGTTCACAAAAATTGCATGTGATGTACAACTACGCAGGTGGAATTGAAGAGGGTTCACCGGTGCGAGTGATGGGTATTAAAGTAGGGCGCGTTCAGAGCATTGATTTTGAACCTGGCTATAGAATGGATGATGGTGAAGAGGTGAAGTTGCGTTTGACCATCACGATTGAGAGCAAGGCCTGGACCAGTGTCCGAAAAGATTCGAAATTCTACATTAATTTAGCTGGAGTTATTGGGGAAAAGTTTCTGGAAATCTCGCCAGGTTCTTCGATTGCGGCAGAATTGAAATCGGGAGATGTGGTGCGGGGTGAAGATCCACCTCGTATAGACCAATTGATCTCACAGAGTTACGGATTGGCGGGAAAAATTATTGATCTGGTAGAAAAAAATGAGGGATCTGTGACGAAAACCCTGCAACAACTGGATCGATTGACCACCAATTTCAATAAGACGCTTACTTTACTAGATAAAACCACGAATAATCCCGATGTTTCGAGATTTCTTGCTAATGCTGTAAAAATCAGCGATGACATGGCCTATATGACCCATAATTTAAGATCAAAAAAAGCAGAGGACACTTATGATTTGGTTCATAAGCTGCTCTTCCGTTTAGAACCGCTCGATGGACCTGCTGTGAAAAAGTTTTTTCAAGAAGAGGGTGTCAGAGCGCGTATTTTTTAGGAACTTGAGTCAGATAAAGGGAGGTTTTTATGAAAACAATCGGAACTGTAGGAATTTTGGGGGCTTTTCTCCTCCTCGGAGCGATGTCTTCGGCCCAGGCGACGGTGGTTTTGGGATCAGATCCTAAAAGCATCTCCTCGAAGGCGCGTTCTATTGAAAAAGAATATGTCCAAGGTTTGCAAGAGAAGAGAGTGGAACACTCTCCGGTAGCTCCCGTGATGGAAGTCCAAGAGGTTGAAACGATTTATGCCGTTCCAACCCACTCGGTGGAAACGGTAGAGGCGGTGAACTCGGACTCAGCGGTGAGTACTTCGTCTTATATGTCGACTTTACAGATGCGCGATCAGTTGAAAGTGGGCGCGGGTATGGCTGTAGGGGGAGCATTGGGAGTGCTCGGTATTAATATGGAGTTGAATTTTGAAGACGCGGACGGGGTTGTGATCGGTTTTGGAACAGGTCCAGGCTATAATTCTGTGCAATTGGCATGGAAACACGCTTTTGAGGGAGATTATTTGGCTCCTTATATAACAGCCGGATATTCCCGTTGGTATAATTCACATGGCGGCGAAGAGATTAAGAACTCAGATATTCTGGACCGGGTTTTGACAAGAGAGGAAAAAGAATCAGGCCGTTTCGGCACGGACTTCTTAAATGCAACGCTGGGTTTGCAATATAATCAGTTGTCAGGTCCTTTAGCTGGACTGTCTTTTTATGGGGAGCTTGTCACGATGTGGGAAGTAAAGCGCTCCATGTTATTGCCTAATGGCTCCGCAGGAGTCGTTTACTATTTCTAAAAGTAAAAGAGTTTTTTACGTGAATAGAAGCTTTCGAGAAGACCTTGTAAAATAGAACTTCTGAGTGGCAAAAGCTCTGTGGCAGGGCTTTTGCGGGCTTGAGTGGTGCTACTGGCTACGAGCTTCGATGGTGGCCTTGCTCTAAGCCCTTCCTTCGTAAAAGGTCGACAGAAAATAAAAAAACCCCAGAGTTTCCTCTGGGGTTTTCTTTTTATAACTAAACGAGCTTAGTTAAGAAATTACTTCTTAGCTGCTTTTTTAGTAGCTTTCTTAGTAGCTTTTTTTGCTACTTTTTTTGTAGCTTTCTTAGCTGCTTTCTTAGTAGCTTTTTTTGCTGCTTTCTTTGCCATGTGCTCCTCCTAGGATGCAAACGTTGTTGTTGTTTCTTAACTGCAAAACTTTACTTAACCTAAGTTTTCCCAATTCGACCACCGCCGTCAACAAAAAATTTACCTTGCATATTTTTTGCGAGCAAGTGTCCCGGTGGAGGTGCTCCTTTGATTCTTTTTTTCTCAATTTCGCTGCTCGGACACGTGATCATTTGCCGGATTCTCTCGTTCATCGCGTGCGAATTCGCTTTTTCACAACAATGGATTCGCAAATTCTCTCTTTTGAACCTTGCGATGCTCGCATTTTGCATGATCAATGTCGGTTCGGCAGCCTCACTTTGGCTTTTCATCGGCATTCTTTTTATAACTTTAAAGTTTTTTTCACCGCTTTTGCGCATTTTTTTGCAGAAACGCCTTCGTCAGGCTCTGATTCCGCTTTTTGATTGCTTGATTTTGAATCTGCAAGCGGGTCATTCCTTTCGTTCATCATTTCGAATGGCAATTGATATACAAAGTGGGTGGGTGCGGTTGCAGTTGTTGGAATTGTATGAATCAATGCTGATGTCAAAAAATGTCATCGCCACGAAATCCGCTTTGATGAAGGATTTGCAGGTAGAGCTGATGGAAGTAGATCAGTCGTCAGCCCGCTGTCTTGAGCAGATTCGAACACTCCGTCGTGGCCTCAAGATGCAGGAAGATTTTCGACGTAGGTCCGGACAGATTACTCAGCAAATAAAAATGCAGGCGATAATTGTCACCGCTCTTTATGTGGCGCTGTTGATTTTTGTAATTATGCAGTTTGGCTACCGCAGATATCATTCGCTGATCCTTATGTCGTTTCTGATTTTTGTTGCGGGCTTGATTTGGATTTTTGCGGTGGGAAGGAGGATGAAATGGAAGGTATAGCACCGCCTCTTGCACTTCTGTTGTCGGTAAAAAAAGCGATGGAGAAGGGACAATCGGTCCGTCAGGGGGTTCTTCATTATATAAAAAAAGACTCTGATCCTTTCGCTGGCACGGTCACACAGTGGTTGGCTTTGCTGCAACAGGGCCAGGATGCACAAAATTTTCTGAAATCTGTGGAATCTGTGCATCGACGCACTCTTCTTCTTGTTTTGGAGCGAGGATTGCGTGGGGAGTCTATTCATGCGGTGTTAAATCGATTGGA
>JBCECD010000057.1:0-9996 GCA_039206745.1 Bdellovibrio sp.
TACTTTTGAATTATCACTCATGATATTTACTTTTTATTGTTTAACATTCAAATCCTCCGCTGTAATAGCCCTTTAAAAAATAAAGATAAAAACGGGATTCCAAGGAGGTCGATTCTCCCTGCTTATATGAACTATTCAAACTGAGAATATCCGTGCCCAACCACTCCGTGCGATTTTGCGTCGGCAAAGCTGTCATGGCTCCCAGGGTCTTGGGCACAACCATCACGGGAGTCGAACTGCGATATTGAAAAATGGCATTCAGGTTGTCTTCGAGAACACTCCAATAATTCAATCCCCCTGCCGTCGTACCCGTAAAAGGTTCGGCACCGGGTTCATAATAAACCTCCACCACGATTTTTTGCGTGCTCTGAAAATAGATCTGTGGCGTGGAGTAAGTTCCTGCTGAGTCTCCACCACCGCCGCCACAAGAAGTGATTCCTGCCAGACATAGCAGGAGAAAAAAACGAATTTTTGTCAAACGCAACATACATCACACTCCGAAAACAGCAGCCTTACTCTAGGGCTTCATTACCCACAGCCGCAAAAGCCTGCTTGGTTTTTTCCCGAACTGTATCGCGGGTTTTGAATTTATCCATCAACAGATACACCGCCGGAACCACGAACAAAGTCAAAGCCGTCGAGACCAAAACTCCTCCGATCAGACAGATCGCCATCGGACGCATGGTCTCCGATCCCGCTCCGCGCGCCGTCGCCGAGGGCAAGGCCGCCGCAATCGTCGCCACCGAGGTCATCAGGATCGGGCGCAAGCGAATAGGACAGGCTTCGATCAAAGCATCCAGCGCCGCACTGGTTCCGCGATCCCGGACTGTATTGGTGAACTCAATTAAAAGAATCGAGTTCTTCTTCACAATCCCCATCAACAACAGCAAGCCGATCATCGAATACATATTCAGCGACTGCCCCGTGATCAACAGGGCAAAGAAAGCTCCGCTGAAACTGAATGGCAAAGCCATCAAAATGGTCACCGGATCAATGAAGGAGTTGAACTGACTAGCCAAGACCATGTAGGCGATAACCAATCCCAGCACCAAAGCAAAAATCAAACTCTGGAAGGACTCTTTGAAGGTCTTCGAGCTTCCCCCTTGATCAATCATATAACCTGGCGCCAGCATTTTCTTCGCCGCAGCTTCCACATAATTCATGGCATCCTGCTGTGAAACTCCCGCTTTCATATTCGCAGTGACAGTGATCGCGCGCTGACGATTGGAGCGGGCAATGGACTGCAAACTTGATCCCACTTCCTCTTTGGTAACACGCGGGAGAGGAATGAGATTGCCGACGGTGTTACCGACGAACAAGGTTTTGATCTCATCCATCGGATTGCCTCGATCCTGTAATTTCACCTTGATGTCGTAGCGATGCCCTCCCTCTGGATACTCGCCCACTTTCACGCCGCCAATCAAAGAGCTGACAGTGGTCCCGATCGCAGAAATACTCACCCCATGCTGAGCGGCTACAATGCGATTGGGTCGCACCTGAATCTCCGGCATCCCCAGCAGATAGTTGGAGTCCACATCCACCATCAAGCCACTGCCCTCCATCTCTTTCATCATTTGCTCAGTGTACTTTGCCAACTGATCCCAGTCTGAACCCAAGATGGTGAACTCAATAGGATAGCCCCGACCACCTGAAAAACCCTGCTGCGAAAGATCCATCAAGACCGGTCGCACATCCGGAATTTTCGCCAGATTTTCCCGGGCCACCTGCATGAACTCCTGTTGAGACAACTCTTTCCCCGTTTTGGCATCCACACCGCGAGAGCCTTTTTCTTTCAGAGTCACGAACATCACCGTCACATTGGCATCAGAAGCTCCTCCGCCAAAGCCGCCAATCGCCGCATACACCTGTCGCACCTCAGGTCGGGAGATCAACCATTCTTCCGCTTTTTTAGTTTGCAAATCAGTGTACTCCAAAGATGTTCCCACCGGTAACACCAGACGAGCCATGAAAATGCTTTGATCTTGCGCCGGGCTCATTTCCTTATTCAGGAATTTGATCGAGACAAAGGACACCGCCACAAATATCAGTGAAGCCATCAGCACTTTCCAGGGATGGCGCAGGCAGGCTTTCAAACTTTTTTCATAGGAAACGCGCAGTCCCTCCATGAACGCCTCAAAAGCTTTTCCTAATTTTGTCTTGCGCTCACCGTGATGAACAAAGCCCGCACAGCGCATCGGCGTAATAGTCAAAGACTCCACCAATGACAAGAACACCGCGATCGAAATCGTCACTCCGAATTGCATGAAGAACTTTCCGATAATCCCCTTCATGAAGGCGACCGGCAGGAAGATCGCGATCACCGCCGCTGTGGCCGCCATCGCAGCAAAGGAGATCTCACGCGCACCCAAGATGGCGGACTCAATCCGCCCTCGTCCATTTTCATTATAGCGGAATATATTTTCCAGAACCATGATGGCATCATCCACGACGATACCAATTGCCAGAGTCAAACCCAATAAAGTGAATGTATTCAGAGTGTATCCCAAGAAGTACAAGCCGATAAAGGCCCCTAATAACGAAGTCGGAATCGACAACAGCACGTTGAAGGTCGCCGACCAACTCCCCAGGAACATCCAACACACTATCGAGGTGAAGATCACCGCCAACACCAAGTGATGATTCAGCTCGCCGACAGATTGCTCAATGAATTTTGTGCTGTCGAAGTTGACGTGAATGTTCATACCTTCCGGAAGCTGTCCCTGGATTTCTCCGATCTTTTCTTTCACCGCTCTGGCTACAGCCACCGCGTTGGTGCCCCGCTGTTTGCGAATACCCAATCCCAGAGCCGGCTTGCCATTGAAGCGAGAGATTCTTTCAATCTTGTCCAAACCCATGCTCGCATTTGCAACCTGAGACAGTCGCACCATGTTGGTCGGATCAGCGACATTTTTACCGCCGCGTTTACTGATGACGATAGAGCGGAACTCCTCTTCCGTTTTTGCTTCCCCCATCGTGCGCACATTGTAGGTTTTCTTTTCTGTCGCAATGTATCCGCCTGGCAACTCGGAGTGCTCTGTACGAATGGCATCCATCACATCGTTGACTGAAATATTATAACGAAGCAAATCCTGAGGACGCACAAAAACCCGCATCACGGGATCGGTGTAACCACCGAGGAAAATATCTCCCACCCCTTCCACTGTGGTGAAGCGATCTTTCAAATAGTCGCGCGCATAGCGCATGAGAAACTCCAAATCCCCTTTGTCATACGTCAGAGCCAGCCACAGGATCGGTTGATCGTCGGGATTGGTTTTGGAAATAGTGGGTGCATCCACATTGTCAGGCAGAAGTCTTTGCACCGCTGCGACTTTGGCTTGAACGTCCTGCAAAGCCACGTCGATATTGCGATCCAAATCAAACTCCACAGTGATCGAGGCCGTTCCCGTCTTGCTGTTCGACTTGATGGACTGAATGCCCTCCACTGTCATCAAGGAACTCTCAATCGGATCGACGACCTGGGTTTCCATCACCTCAGGAGCCGCCCCATCCAAAGTCACGCTGACGGTGATCGTGGGAAAATCGACATCCGGAAGTTGACTCACACCCATTCTTGAAAACGAGATGAGACCGAAAATCATCAGACCAAACATCAGCATCCAGGCAAATACAGGATTCTTAATTGAAATATCGGACAACCGCATGGAAAACTCCCCTCAAAAGCACTCGATCAGGCTATTGAAATGTCCGCCTTTAGTCATTAGCAATTTTTAGGGGACCAGAGCATTTATTTGAGCTCAAGAACCAGGCAAAGTAAGTTGACAGCCTGCCTTCCACCGACTATCTCTGACGCTGCATTCAATTCTTAATGCCGTTTTTCTACGAGGTTTTGTCTATGACGTCCAAGCTGACACCGAAGCTTCTTTGCATCTTGAGTTTTTCTCTTCCCTCTCTCTTATTTGCTGCCGCTCCTTCCACTGCAACACTTTCTTTACGCGATAAAGCGCTGGCTGAAGCTCGCGTCGACGGCAAAACACAAAAGAATGCATCAGACGCTCAGACCACAGGAATGTTGACACTGAAAGACCCACGGCTGGAAGTTCAAACCCGCTCATGGAGTTACTTCGCCGGCCTGACTGGGCAAAATTTTCAAAGCGAAGGTGTCGTCACGAAAACTGGTTCGGGGTCCTTTGATTTGGGACAGAACAGCACTACCCTCATGCCCGGCGTAGAAGTGGGTTTTTTGACCCCTTCTTTTCAAACGCGTCAAGTTCTCTGGAAGTTTGGTCTGCGCTTCAAAGGGAGCTTTGCCAGCCAAGAGACCAGCGTGAGTTTGGACTCTGGATATCAAATCAATGATGCCCGCCTGAACACGACCTTGTTAAGCGCAGGTCCTCTGATGAGTGTACAATGGACTCAGGCTCCCCGCTGGAGCTTTACATTTTCTCCTCAAATCGGATCCCTGAGCTACACACAAACCAGTGGTAATGACTTCGCCTCCTTCTCCAAAAATGGCACCTTCGAGGCCTTCAGTTACGGAGTGGATTTTACATTGACCCCACGCTGGGGTGTATTTACCGAATGGACCCAACGTCAATTGAAAGACTCAACAGAAATAGCATTGCAACAAGACAACTTAGAGTTAGGAACTAGAATCACATGGTAAATAAAATTATTTTTTTGATTTTAGCAGCGGGAGTATCCGCGCAAGCCCAGACCAAAAAAACCGTCACCCTCTCGCAAAAAAGTGTGGCGGAGCTGGTTTTAAAGCAAGGTCTGACTGCTTTGGAAGTGAATCTGCAATACCAACAATACCGACTGGCTCCGGCTCAAGCTCTCTCAGCCTATGACTGGAAGGTCACCGCTGAAAGTGGCTTTGAGTATGACAAATCCACCAGTCTTCTCTCGAGCGGAACCACTTACCCGCGCAATAAATACGAGCGCTATATCACCTCTTTGCAGTTGGCCAAGCCTTTCACTACAGGCACCATTCTGGGATTGCAGCTCAATCGTCTGTCACAGGATGCGGAGTATGATGCTTTCGTCACCAATCCGCCAACTTCACGTCAGACTCTGGACACTTTCGGTCTGACGTTGGAGCAATCTCTGCTTGGCAACTTTTTCGGAAACGCGGATCGCGCGACAGTGAATGCGGCGGATCTTACCTATCAGGCGAACAGCGTTGCCAGAGCCGATCAACTTGAAGACGTGGTCCTGCAAGCCATTCGCCAGTTCTGGAACACTTATGTTGCACAGGAGAGTTTCAAAGAGGCCGTGAACTCTCGCGATCGCTATCAAAAGTTGGTGGATGCCGTTCGCCGCAAAACTTCTTTGGGTTATTCCAATCCAGGGGACCTCCCGCAGGTTCAGGCTGAGTTTGAGACAAGAGAGCAAAAAGTAAAAACCTCCTCTGCTGAGTACTTGGCGAATATGGAGAATCTTTTGACTCTTCTCAATATGGAGTCTGACACTGAGGTGCTGTTCGATGTTCCCAAGGTGATTCCTCCCGTGCCTAAATTGACTGAGAAGAAAGTCGATGATTTGCGCCTGATCCGTTCCCAAAAACTCAAAGTTGAAGCCGCCCGTGAATCCTTGAGCGCCGCCGAATCCCAGAGCTACCCCACTTTAAACTTTGTCGGACGCTTGAACACAACCGGAGCGGACGAGTCCGCTGAGAACTCCTACTCCGATGTGGTGGCAGGCAGTTATCCCAAGTATTATGCCGGCCTGAAGTTCGTTTACAACTTTGGTTCGGATATTCAGACTGAAACTATTATCAATCGCAAACTCACACGTGAGCTCGAAGAAGCGCGTCTGCGCCGCCAACTCATGCAATCTTCTGACGGAGAGATGCAGGCTCAGCGCAAAGTCGAAGCTGCCTATGCAGTTGCCGTCAGCTCCGAAAAGCAGAAGTCTTTCCGCGAGCGTGCTTCTCAGGAGCTGAATCGTTCTTATACACAAGGACGTACTGATATTTCCATTCTGATCACAGCCATGAACAACTTCTTCGATGCGGAAGTGCAATACGTCCGTGCCGTCGGAGACTACGCCATTGCTTTGAATGAATGGGCAGCGGTGCGGGATGAGCTGATCCCGGACGACAGCGCAAAAACAGAATAGTTTATTGACCAAGATTTTTATGAGAGAGGTCTCTATGTTAAAAAATATTTTACTTCTTCCAGTTCTGATCGGGCTTGCTTCCTGCGCCTTTGACAAAAACGCGGGCAACGACAATGCCAAAGAGGTTGAAGAGCGACAAGCCCAGCTGGCCGCCTTCAGTCCTGTGATCGGCACTTACTCTGGCTATTTAACGCGCGCATCGGGACGCCAGGATGTGCAACTGCGCCTCTTTACTTTGGAAGAGCGCTCTGGCACCAACTCGAACGGTGAAAGCCGCTACCGTGTTGTCTTGCGTGGAACTTATGATCGCATCAATCCGGCAGGTTCTCTTTTCAATTTTGAGGCCCGCTATATTCCTGAAACAGGCGCTTTGATTTTGACGAATATCTCTTCAGATTTGGCTTTGGATGATATCCATACCATCAATGCGGAAATCCGCGGTCAACGCATTGTTGGTGAAGCCAAATCCATTTCAGGCCCCGTCGGTCAAGTCGATCTGCAGCTCTCCTCCAACTCTTCCAATACCGGTGGTGGTGAGCGTGAAGACGAATACTACGACCGCCTCCGCCGTCAATACCAGGCTATTGCCGGCACTTATGCGGGTGACAATGTTGTCGATGGTAAAACCACTTTCTCTTTTAAAATCAAATTGGAAGTCGTGGACTCCTATGTGAATTCCAAAGTTGTTCCAGCGATTGTGGGAACTTTCACCCGTGATGATGCTCCTGAAAATATGGCCGTCACCTTGAATCTCACCGTGATCTACCGTCCTGACTTGAACCCGCCGCGCTTGAGTATCAAAGGCACACCTCAGTCCAGCACCGTGGCTTACACGGCCACCTTTGAGGGGGTTTTAGTCGAGGGTGTTTACACAGGCTCCTGGAGCAGCACTCGTCGTAATCATGAGGGCACTTTCAATCTGACAAAGCAGCCGTAACGATCGCACTGTCGATGTGAGACTCCAAAAAGCCTCTTGGACGTCTCTGGTCTCCGCACTTCGGAGCCAGAACAAAATCCAGGAGGCTTTTTTATTCCGGCTGTACAGTCTTACTTCACATCCGAACGACTGCTGAGCTCCGCCCAGCGCGCATAGAGACGCTCAATTTCAGCCTGCAGTTCTGAAATCCGCACATACAGATCCTGCACCTTTGAAGCCTGACTGACCACCTCAGGACGTTGCGATTCTTCCTGGGCTTTTTGCAAATCCTCTTCGAGACTTAAAATTGTGCTCTCCATATTGTCCAGCTCGTACTTTTCTTTGAAAGACAGTTTGGCTGACTTGGCCGTCGCGGCTTTACTTTCGGCTTTTTTCTGTTCGTTCTTTCTTTCGGCCTCCTGGGCCTGTCGTGTTTTTTCTTCTTCGTACCACTCTTCCCATTGCAAATAGCCGGTGAAGGTTTCCAAGCTGGTGGTTCCATCACTGCCGCGATGGAAGGACATAATCTGCGAGGCCACCTGATCCATAAAATAACGATCATGGGTCACCAGAATCACAGCCCCCTTGAACTCTTTCAGAGATTCCTCCAATACTGCCAGAGTGGCCACGTCGAGATCATTGGTCGGCTCATCCAGCACCAGAACCTGGGCCTCGTTGAGCATCAACTGAGCCAAACGCAGACGACTCTGCTCACCACCAGAAAGTTTTTCCACTGGCAGATCCATCTGTTGTCGATTGAACAAAAATCTCTCCAGGTAACTGCGCGCGAAAACATATTGACCTTGATAGTGAACATAATCGCCATCAGGGCAGATATTTTTTAAAACTGAAAGCTGAGGTTGCAGAGTTTCACGATTTTGCTCAAAGTATGCCACTTTAATGTTATCAGCATGGCTCACAACTCCCGAATCAGGCGACTCCTCTTTTAAAAGGATTCGGATCAAAGTGGACTTGCCAGAACCGTTGTCCCCCAAAAGAGCGAGGCGAGTTTTTGGCGTGACCAGGTAAGATAAATCCTGAAAGAGCACTCGGCCATTGTAGGCCTTGGTCACATGATCCAACTCAATCAGTTTTTGCGGCTGACGTTCCGTATCCTTAAACTCAATCTTGGCAACACGAGCGCGATTGCGCTGAGTGGTTTCCTCAACATCCTCTTTGAGAGTGCCCGCTCGCTCAATGCGCGCCTTCTGTTTGGTTTGCCGTGCCTGAGCTCCCCGTCGCAACCACTCTGTCTCACGGCGAAGGGTGTTTTTCAAAACCATTTCTCTTTGTTCTTCTGCCTGCAGCAGTTGCTCTTTAGCCTCGAGATACTCGATATATCCACCTTTGATGGACAGAAGATATTGAGGATTTTTAGGATCGAGATCAAAGATCTTATTCGTCACCCGTTGTAAGAATAAACGATCATGGGTGATAATCACCGTAGCAAAGGCCGCCTTGGCTAAAAACTCCTCCAGCCATAAAATACTTGAGACATCCAGATGATTCGTGGGTTCATCCAACAGTAACAGCTCGGGCTCTTCCACCAACTCCCGTGCCAAAGCCACTCGCTTGCGCCATCCACCGGAGAGATCGCGCACCAAAAAATCCTCACCAAAAGAAGTGAGCTCGAGACGTGCCATCCACTCATAGGCCTTGGCCATCGAATCATAGGGATCCGCACAGCGACTGAGAATCGCATTGAGAATGGTCTCATCTTCTTTAAAGAGAGGCGTTTGCTCCAAGAAACCCCAGCGCAGACCTTTCTTAGTGGTGACATCGCCCCCATCCTGCGAAATCTGTCCCGCCAAGATACGCAGGAGAGTTGATTTACCAGCCCCATTGGGACCAACGAGACCAATGCGATCGCCCTCTTCAATGCCGAGACTGACATTTTTAAAAAGAGCTTTTCCGGCAAACGATTTTTCTAATTTATAGGTATTGAGCAAAAGCATGAAGTCAAATTACGTCGAATTGCTCGCGGAGTCCAATCGAATCCCTCCGCGAGGCCGATGTCAGACACATTTTTACTGCTATTGCAGCAACTCTAAAGACGCCGAGGAAATCCAATCACGATAAAAATCAACACGTGTGTAAATGGCTATATCAAAGCATTTCGGCATAAGCCATTTCGCGGAAGATCCCACCCGACTGGCAACACCCACAACGTGCAGACGTCCCTGATACAAAATATATGCGGGGCCGCCAGAGTCCCCACTGCAAACACTGTGGACAGCTGACTGAGACAAACTCAACTCAGAGGTGCTGAAGTTCAACTTTTCCACTTGCAGAGAAGTGAAACGCAATATCCCTGATCCACGCGAGACCACCCAGGACCAGTTTAAACCATATCCGGCCACAGTGACGTCAGTACCTTCGTTAAGCGAAAGAAAATCTGTCAGCAGAGGAGCCGGCGTATAGCCTTTCGGCAGAGAACCTTGAAAGCGAACCAGGGCTATATCCGCAGTGTCTCCATAGCGCTCAGGATCGTAACCAGGATGAATCATCGCCGCTCTCACCACTACCGCTGTGCTCAGCCCTTTATCAACATTTGTAGAAAAAACCACCCGCAGTCCGTCGATAGTACTCGGATTCACGCAGTGAGCCGCTGTCAAAACTAAATGAGGACCGACAATCGTTCCTGAACACAAAGTACCTTGCACTAGATCGAATAAAGCCACTGTAGAATTGGCAAGAGCGGTGTTCGCCGCAACAGCTTTACCACCAATAATCCCGCTGTCATCAGTCGTATTTTCCAAGAATGTTTTTTGATCAACGCCACAACCTGCAATAAAGGCTGACGCCAATAACAGAAGCCCCCATTTTCTCATCAAATCTCCCTCGTAATCAGGATGATTTTTATCAAAAATTCTTAGCAATCACCACAAGTCAGCCCCAGCCCTCAATATTTTTCCAGACTGTCAAAAAGTTAATCAATCTTCGATGATAATGCCGTTCAGTTAAGCTCCATCCAGACAGTATTGTTATAGGGAAAAGGGTTC
>JBCECD010000058.1:0-9846 GCA_039206745.1 Bdellovibrio sp.
AAGTAGTGCCTTTAGACAGCGTAAAATAGGTTCCGACCATGAAAATTTAGCAGACCTTGAGTGTCTCGTACCTTCCAGCGGGGCTTTGTGATAAAGCCCCTGGGGTATCTATACTACTTAATAAGGGGGTCTGAATGAGATCTTTAATATTTGTTACTTTGATATCGTTTTCTGTAGCGGCTTCGGCGCAGCTTTCTTTAAATAGCTCTGTTCAAGATGTGGTTGCCGCAAAAAAAGGAAAAAAATCAGAACCACCTCCGCGTGATCAAGACGAGCGCACTGGGGGAGATGAGGAATCTGGATCTCGCGAAGAGACTTATGAAGGTAATGACCGTGATCGTGGCGGTTCTTTTGACGGTGGTGGCTACGGCGGAGACGGCGGCGGTGGCATGGGTGGAGAGCTTTTCTATACTCCAGAAAGTCACTCGTCCTCTTCAACAGTCAGTACTCGTGAAGAAGATCGTGGTGAGGTGATTATACGCACGACAGTTGTACAAAAAGAAGTAGGGCCTTATGAGGTCTGCACAACTGTGATCATCCAAGTGGTTGAGAAGGCGACAGGTAAAGTTGTCGTGACTGACTCTGAAGAGACTTGCACCACTCTTTCTCTTTAATTCTGTATTGTTGATATATAAAAGAAAGCCCTCTCAGAGATCCTGAGGGGGCTTTCTTTTTCTCGAGTCTTTTGGGCATAAAAAAAGCCCGATGCTTGAGGCACCGGGCTTTTGTTTTTGAACTTTATATTCAGAATTACTTTTGCTCAGCTGCGCGCTTTGCTTGGTATTTCTTAGCCAATTCTTCTTGGATGTTACGAGGTACAGCAGCGTACTTCGCGAATTCCATAGAGAACTCACCTTTACCTTTGGTTGCAGAACGCAAGTCAGTGGAGTAACCGAACATTTCTGTCAACGGTACTTCCGCTTCAATCACGCAGTTGCCTTCAAAAGCAGTGGTGCCGACGATCGTTCCACGGCGTTGGTTGATTTGACCAACCGCTGAGCCTTGGTATTCGTCAGGAACAGTTGTTTCCAACTTCATGATAGGCTCAAGAACTGTTGGCTTAGCAGATGCGTAGACTTCACGCAGAGCCGCCATACCAGCGATTTTGAACGCCATGTATGAAGAGTCGACATCATGGTAAGCACCGTCTTCGAGAACAACTTCAACACCCACGATTGGGAACCCGATGAGAGGTCCTTTAACCGTTTGCTCTTTGAAGCCCTCTTCAACCGCAGGGATGAACTCCTTAGGAATACGTCCACCGACAACTTTGTTTTCGAATTTGAAAACAGAGCCATCTTCTTGCGGAGCCAGGGGAGTGATCTTACCCACGATTTTCGCGTATTGACCCGAACCACCCGTTTGCTTTTTATGAGTGTAATCATAAGCAGCTTCTTGAGAGATAGTCTCGCGGTAAGCAACTTGAGGTTGACCAACAACCACGTCACAGTTGAACTCACGTTTCATACGCTCAATGTAGATCTCCAAATGCAACTCGCCCATGCCGGAGATAATAGTCTCGTTGGACTCTTCATCACGGTGAACGCGGAACGTAGGATCTTCTTTGCGGAACTTCTGCAAAGCTTTAGAGAAGTTGTTCGCCGCTGTTTTGTCTTTAGGAGCCACAGCCAAGCTGATAACAGAATCAGGCACATGCATAGACTGCATGGACGCCTGGATTTTATCATCACAGAAAGTGTCTCCAGAAGCACAATCGATACCGAATAGAGCGACGATATCACCTGCGTAAGCAACATCAATGTCTTCCATTTTGTCTGAGTGCATACGCACCAGACGTGGAATTTTCACTGATTTTTTGTTCACCTGGTTGATGATAAAGTCACCTTTACCCATCTTACCTTGGTAGATACGCATGTAAGTCAACTGACCGAATGGAGTCTCTTGCAGTTTGAACGCCAAAGAAACCAACGGTTTGCTGTTGTCTGGGAACAGGTCAAACTTCTCTTCGTTCTTGTTCAGATCCAAAGCTTGCTCGCGCTTTTCAGCAGGAGAAGGAAGATAGTAAGTGACTGCATCCATCAAGCGTTGAACACCTTTGTTTTTAAAGGCAGAACCACACAGAACAGGAACGAACTTCAAGCTGATAGTGCCTTTACGGACTGCCGCGCGGATTTCTTCAGTTGAAGGTTCTTCTTCCATCAAGAATTTTTCTTCGATCAATGGATCAATGTCAGCCAATTTACCGATCATGATTTGACGGTATTTTTTAGCCTGATCAACCATGTCCGCTGGAATCTCCTCAACGACAACGTTTTCACCATTGTCGCCTTGGTTGATGTAAGCTTTCATGTCAGTCAAATCAACGTGACCACGATGTTGATCCTCCAAACCAATGGGGATCTGGATCATCACGGCATTCAAACGTAATTTTTCGATCAATGCATCAGCAACACGGTAAGGATTCGCACCTTGGCGGTCCAATTTATTGACGAAAGCCAAACGAGGAACGCTGTAACGCTTCATCTGACGGTCCACAGTGATGGACTGAGATTGAACGCCGGCAACGCCGCAAAGAAGCAGGATCGCACCATCGAGAACGCGAAGAGAGCGCTCCACTTCCACTGTGAAATCCACGTGGCCCGGTGTATCGATCAAATTGATGGTATAATCCTTCCACTGAACCTGAGTCGCAGCAGACTGGATGGTGATACCTTTTTCTCTTTCAAGATCCATGGAGTCCATTGTTGCGCCGACGCCGTCTTTTCCACGAACTTCGTGGATGGCGTGGATTCTTCCTCCATAGAACAAAATACGCTCAGAAGTTGTCGTTTTTCCCGAGTCGATGTGAGCCGAGATACCGATATTTCTGACCATATCAATATTCCACTTTTTGGACATATCTTTACCCTTCGTTAATTGGTCTAAATAGTGATTTTAGCCACTGGTTAAAATGAGTTACTTTTATGAAAGTATTCGAAGTATCATCAATTACTTATAAGTGCAAAAGGCTAGATTTTAAACGCGTAGCATTATAAAAGGTAGTTGCTCTATTTCGATAGGATTTGGCGTAAACTAGGTGGCATGTCAGACCTCCGCGATCTTCTTCAACAGAATTTCAAGTTTACCTCTTTTCGAGGCGAACAAGAAGCCATTTTGCGCAAAGTTTGGGCAAATGAAAATCTCCTCGCATTGATGCCCACGGGAATGGGAAAAAGTCTCTGTTTTCAGTTTCCGGCGAAGGTTCGAGAGGGCTTGGTGGTGGTGATATCTCCTTTAATCGCCCTGATGCAGGATCAAGTGATCAAAGCGCAAGAGTTGGGAATTCGCGCAACCTTTTTAAGTTCCACCCTGACCAAAGAAGAACGGGAAAGCCGGCAGCGTCGCCTGGCGCAAGGGGAGTTTCAACTTCTCTATGTCACCCCTGAGCGCTTCCGTAAACCGGAATTCCGGGAGGCGCTGACTGGACGGAGCATTCAACTGCTGGCCGTGGATGAAGCGCACTGTATTTCGCAATGGGGACATGACTTCCGACCGGACTACTCGCGGATCGGCGAGTTTCGGCAGCTTTTGGGAAGTCCTCCCACTCTCGCTCTGACGGCGACTGCCACTCCGGAGGTTCAGAAAGACATTTTGCAAAAATTAGGCATCCCCCAGGCGGAGATTATTTCCGCCGGACTGGAGAGGCCGAATCTCGCCCTGCATGTCCATGATGTGTATGGTTTGGATGAAAAAATCAGAGCGGTGGTGGGTTTGTGCCATCAGCACAGTGGCTCCGTGATTATCTATTGCTCTCTGATTCAAACTTTAAAAAAAGTATCTTCGGCTTTACATCGCTTGGGGATGTCCCATCTGGTGTATCATGGAGATCTGTCTCCGCAAGAACGCAAGCGGAATCAGAAACAGTTTATTGCGCAGGAGCGAGCTTTGATGATTGCTACTCCCGCATTCGGTTTAGGAATTGATAAAGACAATGTGCGCTTACTGATTCATGTTGAAACCCCCAGCTCTTTGGAGTCTTACTTCCAAGAAGTGGGGAGAGCCGGGCGAGATGGAGAGAAATCCTTCTGTCATTTGCTTTATGATCAGGACGATATTTCTATTCAGATGGAGTTTCTGAAATGGTCTCATCCTGAAGCGGACTTCATTCGTAAGATTTATCAGTTGATCGAAGAGAAAAGGATGCAAGTCGATCAGGGAGGATTTGATTTTCTGCGTGAGCAGATGAATTTTCGCAATCGTCGGGATTTCCGCTCGGAAGCCGCAGTGAGTATTCTCGAACGCTGGGGATGTTTGGTGCCGTCGGAAGATCCCTTTCCCTATGCCTGTGTGCGGGCTCCTTCGCCAGAGCAATTTGCTGAAGAAAATGGGGTCGAGATTCTGAAGGCGCAAAACACCAAGCTCTTAAAAATGGTGCAATGGGCGACCCAGGACTCCAGTTGTCGGCTGAACAAAGTTTACGAATACTTTGGGCATATTCATCAGCAGCCCTGTGGACTCTGTGATGTCTGTCAGGAGAGTGCGGAGTGAGAGGCATTCGATGACAAAAGTATTGCGCTCCTCTGTGGATTTTCCCGATCCCCGTGATACTTTGGCCGAAGGAATTATTGCCGTTGGGGGACGACTTGATGTGGGCACTCTTTATACCGCTTATCGCAGCGGTGTGTTTCCCTGGCCTCAACCGGGCATGCCGATGTTGTGGTTTTCTCCGGAGCAACGGGGAATTTTGGAGTTCTCCGAGTTTCATGTGAGTGAAAGCCTGCGCCGGTTTCGTCGTCGCAACCCTCAAATTGAATTCACAGTAAATAAAGACTTTCATCATGTGATCGAAGAATGCTCGCACCAGCCTCGTCCAGGGCAAGATGGCACCTGGTTGACGGGCTCGATGAAGAGAGCCTATCTCGAATTCTTCCGTGAGGGCTACTGTCTGAGTGTGGAAGTGCAGGAGAATAACATCTTGATCGGCGGTATCTATGGTGTGTTGGTCGAGGGCGTGTTCAGTGGCGAAAGTATGTTCTATAAAAAACCCAACGCTTCTAAATTGGCGCTGTGGTACCTCGTGGAATTGCTGCAGTCGCAAGGTCATGCATGGATGGATGTGCAGATGGTGACTCCTGTTATCGCCAGTATGGGTGGGAAATATGTCGACCGTGAGGTTTATTTAAAAAAGCTCAACGATCGACATCGCGATGTGATGGGGGCTTCTTGAGTACGGAACAAGTGATTGCAGTTAAGATATAACTGAGTGATGCGGATGGAGCCCTCCTTGGCGCCGCACAGGCTTGTGGATCGAGTAGCGAGGGGGAGTTGTTATTTTACTCGCGCTCTCAATTTCTTTTATCCTCGTCCGAAACTTAAGCTGCGCATCGAGAGCGAACCCATATCACAGCCTTCTACTTCAAAACGTAAAGCGTCTGATTCATCCGTGGCGCCCAGAATGTACATCAAAGGCAAGTAGTGGTCGGGTGTCGGAACGCTGAGACGTCCGGCCATTGTTTTGCCATAGTCCTCAATCACAGATTTAAAGTCCCGCTCTTGCAAGCGAGCTTTGATCCATTCGTCAAACTCCACAGCCCAATCAAACCCTTTTTGCGGTTGGCTCCAGTCGATACGGCGGAGATTGTGGACGATATTACCGCTTCCGATAATCAAGACACCTTTCTCCCGCAGAGCTCGCAGGGATTTTCCGAGCTCATAGTGAAAACTAGCAGGCTCGGACATATCAATGCTGAGTTGGATAACCGGAACATCGGCTTGCGGATACATTTTACTCAGAACGGACCATGTTCCGTGATCCAGACCCCACGCATGAGTGTCCGCTTGGATTTTCGGATGTTGGGTCAAGGCTCGTAACTCTTCCGCTAGCTGCGGATTGCCGGGGGCCGGATATTGGACATTGAAGAGCGCCTGGGGAAAACCGTAAAAGTCGTGAATCGTGCGCGGTTGTTCCATTGCTGTCACCCAAGTGCCGGCACTCAGCCAGTGTGCGGAGATGCAGAGAATGGCCTGAGGCTTGCCAATTTCTCTGCCCAGAGCTTCCCAGCGTTGAACAATGGCATTGTCCTCGAGGGCATTCATGGGACTGCCATGACCGATAAAGAGAACCGGCATTTTCTGACTTTCAGCTCGAGGATCGAGAATCATAAAAAGCTCCTTTGCAGGCCACTCCTTGATGAGCAGGGCGGTGGTCGTCAGACCTGCGCCCATAAGAAAAGACCGTCTGGTAAAAACAGGAGTTCGTGCCATGTTCCTATTATCGGTCTTTTTCTATTGTTCCGAAAGTGAACAAAATCGCATCACTCTGTTTCAACAGTGAAACAATTAAGAGGAGTGATACATACGATCTTCAAAAGCCGCCAGAGCAGCCTTGGCGCCTTCACCCATAGCGATCACGATCTGCTTATAAGGAGTTGTTGTCACATCCCCCGCAGCGTAAATACCCTGCACGGAAGTGCGACACTTTTCGTCAATCACGATCTCTCCAAATTGAGTCAGATTGAGAGTCCCTTTCAGGAATTGGCTGTTGGGCACCAGGCCGATTTGAATAAAGATGCCGTCGAGATCCATCTTCTCAACTTGGTCGAGTGCGCGATTGAGAAATTCAATTTGATTCACCTTCTGACCGTCGCCGTGAATTTTCAAAGTTTTCGCACTGGTCACGAGGGACGTGTTCGGCAGAGATTTTAATTTATCAATCAAGATTTTATCCGCTTTGAGTTGATCATTGTATTCAAAGACCACCACCTCTTTGACGATTCCAGCCAAGTCTATGGCTGCTTCCACACCGGAGTTCCCTCCGCCAATCACAGCCACTTTTTTACCTTTATAGAAAGGGCCATCGCAATGAGGGCAGTAAGCGACTCCTCGCCCCATGTACTCTTTTTCTCCCTCGACGCCAAGCTCGCGCCATTTTGCGCCTGTTGCAATGATGATGGAGTCCGCAGTGAGACTCTCACCGCTTTCCAGTTCAATCGCTTTGGTTGGAGCATCGGCGTGGATCTTTTTCACGCGACGGTTTTCAAAAACTTTAACGGGATAGCTGGCCACATGCTGGTTGAGCTGTGCTGCCAATTGAGGGCCTTCCGTGTAGGGGACAGAGATCAGGTTTTCAATACCCTTGGTTTCCTGCACTTGGCCGCCAATTTTTTCAGTGATCAGAGCTGTGCTCAAGCCTTTGCGTACGCTGTAGATTGCAGACGCCGTGCCTGAAGGTCCTCCTCCCACCACAAGCACATCAAAGTGGCCCAGATTTTTATTCACAGGTTCCTCTGGGGCTTGGGACTCGTCGATGCCAAAAGTATTTTCCAGTTTCGTCAGCAAATCCAAAAGTTGAATGCGACCGGAGTGAAACATCTTGCTGTTGGCGACGAGGCTGGGAACACCTTGAATGCCCAGAGCTTGCACATCGTTTTGGACGTAACCACCATCAATGATTTCATGGCGAAGACTGCCGTGAACCAAAGCCATTTGGTTCAACGCTTGAACAACATCAGGACAATTTTCGCAGGTCAGAGAAATATAAGATTGAACAGTGATATTCTTTTTGAGGCGTTTCACGCGTTGAGCGATGACGCTGTCTAAAAGTTTGCCTTTGCCATCTGTATTCAGAATAGCCAAGATCAGGGAGGTGAATTCGTGTCCACCCGGAATGCCTTTAAAGACAATGCCAGTAGGGCGATCCTTATAGATAATTTGAAATTGTGGCATAGGAGAAGTGGACCCGGCGCCTTGTGCGCGCAAAGATATTTTTGCAGAAGTGCTTGCCACGTCTTGAAGCATTTCCAAAAGGTCTTTTTGATCCTCGTGGGAACTGTTTTCATAGACGAGTTCCACAGAGTTTTCGAGAGCCGAGAAGACAGAGGTCAATTGTTCTTTGAGTTGAGGATCTAGCATACGGGCCTCCTTTAATGAGGATCAAACGGAAAACGGGGAGCAAGAGACCCCAGTCGCGAGGGCTGGGGTCTTGAAAGAAATAGTCAGCTTAGATTTTACCTACAAGATCCAAACCAGGTTTCAAAGTGCCTTTACCTGGAGTCCATTTTGCAGGGCAAACCTCGCCAGGATTTGCAGCGATGTATTGAGCTGCTTGAACTTTGCGGAACAGCTCGTCGGCGTTTCTGCCGATGCCGTTGTCTTGAACTTCTGCCAATTTGATTTCGCCAGCAGGGTTGACCAAGAAAGTTCCACGGTAAGCCAGACCTTCTTCTTCGATGTAAACACCGAAAGCACGTGACAGGTAGCCTGTAGGATCTGCCAACATAGGGTATTTGATTTTTTTGATGGTTTCAGAAGCATCATGCCATGCTTTATGAGTGAAATGAGTGTCTGTGCTCACGCCGTAAACTTCTACGCCCAATTTTTGGAATTCAGCGTATTTGTCAGCCATATCACCCAGTTCTGTAGGGCAAACGAAAGTGAAGTCAGCAGGATAGAAGAAGAAAATAGACCATTTTCCCTTCAGATCATTTTGAGTCACTGTTTTGAAATCGTTATGGTGATAAGCTTGAACTTTGAAGTCAGGCACCTTGGTGTTAATGAGAGTTTGCATTTATTCTCCTTCGAATAAAAGTGTTTATTGATAAATAGGCCTCTAACAGCCTTTCTGTTAGTAGACATCTTTCGCTTTTGAGATTAGAGGATCAACTACTTTTATGGAAATCAATTAAAAATATTAGTTGATAGATATTATCTATAATGACATAATGCTCAATACATTTGGAGTGGATATGAGTGGAAAAAAGATGAATTTTTCTTTGACGCAGCTTGAATATGCTATGGCAGTTCATAGATACGGCCACTTCGCCAAGGCTGCTGAGGCTTGTTTTGTGACTCAGCCAACCCTGAGTATGCAGATTCAAAAGTTGGAAGAAGAGTTGGGAGCGATCATCTTTGATCGCTCTAAAAAGCCGATCTTACTGACTCAAATGGGGAAAAAGCTCATTGAGCAGATGCAGGTGGTTTTATTTGAGGCCAAAAAAATCGGAAGTATCATTCAACAAGACAAGAAAGGAACGAAGCAGGGAAGTCTGGTTATGGGAATCATTCCAACCATCGCGCCTTATCTTCTACCGCGCTTATTGCCTGTGTGTGAAAATCTGTTTCCTGATATCGAGTTGCAAATCAAAGAAATGCAGACGTCGCAGATTCTCAAAGCGTTGGATGATGATGAAATTGATGTGGGACTTCTGGCTACGCCGACACAGATGAATAAAATGTTTGAGTATGCTTTGTTTTACGAGCCCTTTTATGTTCTCTGTGAGAAGAAACACGACTATGCCCAGTTGAAGAAAGTGAAATACCAATCTTTGGGTATGGAAGATATTTGGCTGTTGGAAGAGGGGCACTGTTTGCGCAACCAGATCTTGGATATTTGCTCTACCCGTCGGGGCAAGGGTGTACAGCGGCGCTACAAATTTGAGAGTGGGAGTTTGGAAACTCTTAAAAATCTGGTGAATCAATATGGGGGTTATACTTTGCTGCCCTCTCTGGCGACGGAGAATATCGGCTCACGCAGTCAATTGGTTCCCTTTGAACGGCCTATTCCGGCACGGGAGGTGGGGCTTGTCTATCGTCGAGAACACTATAAGAGCGAATTGATTGAGGCCTTAGGGGAAGCTATTTTGAAATGCATTCCTGAAGAGCTTAGAAAAATACGTCCTAAGGACCTGGATGTTTTACCGATCGCGGAGTCTGATAGGAGGTAGAAAACTTGCGACCTTCCTCTAGGGCAGGTTCTTGGCGAAAATCCGATAAGTTTTCTATGAATCGTTTTCTTTATACTCTGATGGCTTTCATCGGAGGTTTCCTCTTCACTTACCTTGAATTTTCGGCTCCAAAGCTGGGGTCTTCTGTTGTCGGGAGTCCGACGGTAGAAAATACGGAAGAGTC
>JBCECD010000059.1:0-9834 GCA_039206745.1 Bdellovibrio sp.
ATCAGCTGACGTTTCATACAACATCAGCCTCCAATCCGGCACGATATTTCGAAAGCCCTACGGGTTCTTCGATGAATATGAATGTCTATGTTTATGATCTTAAGAAAAAATCTTTAAGGAAATTAACGCAAAATCAAGTGCAGGATAATTCCTATTATCCTGTGTTCAGGCCGGATGGCACGATTGTGTACAGTCAGATCAATCGCGGAGAACGCCCCACTTTTGTTCACGCAGATCCTCGGCAAGTTCGTGCAGTTCGTTATGATCCCGCAGAGATTTCAAGTCAGGAGCAAAAGCTTAATGCTATTGGGCAGCTATGGTCTATGAAGTGTTTGGGAGAAACTTCAAGCAAAGCCACCTCTGTCACGACGGCCTTGAGTTTGAATAATGAGAAATGCAAGGCTCTGGTGAAGGAGCATTGGGATGAATTAAAAACCCATGTAGCGGGGGTCGTTGATTCGATGGTATGTATTTATATTAAGATGTTACAGGCCGCTTGTCCTCAAGGTGCGGGCTCAAGTCATGCCAGAGAAGAAGTGCGATCGCGGGCGGCTCAGAATGTGCCAGAAAGCGAAATATCTGAATTGAATAGTGGACCCGAGGTTCTGGCGGCCAAGTGTTCTCTTTGTCATTCCGATTTTAGTATGACGAATATAGCCAAGGGAAAGCTGAGTAAGGAGAAGGCGCAAAAGATTCTCGAGAGAATTGAGGCTCCACCTCCTATGCGAATGCCGCAAATGGGTACTTTAAGCACAAGAGAAAAGGCTCTGTTGACTTCTTATATTCAAGGGCTTTAGAGAGCTGGAATGACTCAAGGAGTGGCTTATTTCTTATCCCCCCGCAAAGGCTTAGCATGGTCAGAGCCGAGCAGAAGGGGACGCTCCTCTAATTGAAATAAATTAACAAACTGAGAAAAAGTTTTTTGACTGATTTCCAGAGAGCGCTCAAGGAACTGAGTCGTCTCCACTTCCACTGTTTTGAAGTCAATGTCCAAAGAGCTTTCTTCTCTTTTCATCCAGCGTTGGATCATCGGAAGATCGGCCTCGAGATGGAACTGTAGACCATAAGCTTTATTGCCATAGCGAAAGGCCTGGGAAGGACAAACTTCGCTGGAAGCCAAATGAACTGCGGAAGTTGGAATGTCGAAGGTGTCGCCATGAACTTGAAACACCCGCTCTGCTTTCTGAAAATGGGAGAAAAGAGGATCCGCCAGAGCGAGGTCATTGAAATGCACAGAGCACCATCCCACTTCTCGCTGAGTGTGCTTGCGCACGCGGCCTCCCAGAACTTCAGCCAAAAGTTGTGAGCCCAGACAGATGCCTAAGACAGGAATTTCTTTTTTCAGAGCCTCTTCAATGAGCTTGAGTTCGGTACGAAGATGTTGATATTGATCAGCTTCATAGACACCCATATTGCCGCCGAGGACCACGAGTCCATTGTATTTCTCGAGACGGGGTTGTTCATCGGGAGTGCGGCTGAAGTTCACATATCGAATATTCAAGCGATGCAGCTTTAGAATCGGATCCAGAGTGCCGAGAATCTTATGCGCGATATGTTGAAAAACGACAACCTTCCTCATGAAGTCCTCTGTTGGCTATTTATTCTAGCTATGAAGTTCACACCAGGCGAATGCTATTTGCATGAATGAGTTCTCAGGTCTCACTGCGGGCTCTCTGTTAGAGCAATCCCGCCTGGACAATTTCAATCCAATAGTGATCCGGGTCTTTGATGAAAGCGATATTTTTCATGCCGCCCTCACCAAGACGTTTTTGAAAATTCACTCCCAGTTTTTCAAAACGGGAACAGGCAGCTTGGATGTCAGGCACACTGATGCAAATATGCCCGAATCCTCGAGGCTCGGTGTTACCATTGTGATAGGGTGAAGTGTCCTGAGTTTCGGTCCCCCAGTTGTGAGTTAATTCCAAGACAGCTTCTCGGCCAAAAGTATAACGGGCATTGCTTTCGTTGTCGGAGGGAATGCTTTGTCCCTCAGGAACATAAGCCAAGAAAAATAACGAGAACTTCCACTCGGCGAAATCCAACTTGCGAATAAGCTTCATGCCTAAAACACGAGTGTAAAAATCCAAAGAAGCCTGCGGATCTTTGACTCTAAGCATTGTATGATTGAAGACGTATTTTTGTGTTTCAGAATCAGGCTGGGCAAAAACTCCTGGGATGTTTTGAGGCATAGATTTCTCCTTACGTAGAGAAAATATTTAGCTGATTCTTCTGCAAAAGACAAATCTCTATCTTCTTACCCATACAGAAGTTGGCAATGGAAGGGAGACTTGCTATGTTCTCCTTGTGAAAAAAGAAGAAAACAACAGCAGTAAAACCTTGAGAGATTTTATCCAGGCCCTTCTGGTGCCTCTCTTGATTAATAAAGCCTTTATGTTTTACTTCGGGATTAACTACTCTAAGTATCCAGGCGAAGGTTATGGTTATGGCTTGATTGCCACAGTTATTATTCTTGTTTTGGGCTTGGCGCGTTTGATCTGGAAGTATAGAAATATAGAGGATCCCTAGTTAGGGGCGCCTTACCAGAAGTGCCTACTTTAACCAAGTTCTCTTAGGATCTTTTTGATCCACCGGCCACAGGGTCCAAGATGCTTTCATTTCGCAGGCCTTTAAGAGATTCGAAAAAATAAACTCAGCATCTTCCCGCTGCCAAAAATCTTTTCGATGAGAACTCCGGCTCTTGAGGGCGATATCAGAGACTAAAGAGTAGACCATGCCGCTCATTGGAGGTATTAAAAACCCCATCGTGGAAAGCACTCCTTGAAGGCGAGAGAGCACACCTTTGCCGCCCACCGAGTGCATTAATACAAAGACAGCGGCGGGTTTACCCATAAGTGCGGGGCTGGCCTCCAGAGCCGTCATCTTTTCGAGAAGTTCTTGCAGGGGACTTCCCCAAGAGTCCCAATAGGTTCCGGTCACCCACACCACGGCGTCGGCCTCAGTGATTTTTTTCTTCAAAGAGTTTCCGTACGGTTCCGTTGCTAGGTGGACCACTCGAGTGCGGCAGAGAGGCTTGAGAAGGCCCTGCCAGCTTTGGATGAGCAGAGAGCAATTGCCTCTTTTTCCTTGAGGACTGCCGTTGAGAATCAGAACTTTTTTCATAGAGAGGTCTCCGAAATCTTTCTGATCCTATTGTGTCTGAACCCTTTCCAAAGAGGAAAAATATTCTCGCAATATGGACCAGAAAGTTCGGTAGCTCTCGTTATTTAAGGGCCACAGCCAGGGTCACGGCAAAGGGCGTGGTCTTATGACCAATAAGCTGGCTCAGTTGATGAGTCTCATCATAGAGTCCTCCTTCGGCGGCGGCAACGTCGGATTGCGCCAAGACCCCAGCAAAGCCTTCTGGCAATCCCACTTTTACAAGGAGAGCCTTGTAATCATTTTCTGAGAGATCTTTGTACTGAACATTTTTGCCGGACTGTTTAGAAATTTCAGCGGCCAACTCATTTAACGAGTAGCTGCTGTCTCCGGCTAGTTCGTAAATGGCCTGCGGTTTTGACAAGGTCAAAACCTGAGCCGCAGCTTCGGCATAGTCTTCGCGAGACGCTGAAGAGATGCGTCCCTCGCGAGTCGCCCCAAAAAGAGCTCCGTGCTCGAGAGCTGACTTTGCAGAGCCGGTGTAATTCTCTGTGTACCAACCGTTACGTAAAAGAGAATAGGGAATGCCGCTTTCTTTAATCAATTGTTCTGTCTCGCGGTGTTCTTGCCCGAGAAGAAGGGGAGATGTATCGGCTCGCAAAATACTGGTATAGGCCAGAAGTTCCAACTGACCGTATTTTTTAGCGGCATCAATCACAGTTTTGTGTTGGCGAACTCGGGCGCCGACTTCGCTGCCTGAAATAAGAAGCAGTTTTTTGACACCCTTCAAGGCGGAGGCCCAGGACTCGGGTTGATTGTAATCGGCCTGCCGAACCTCAACTCCCAAAGCCTTTAGGTTTTTGGCTTTTTCGGGGGCGCGAACGGCAACGGCAATTTCCGAGGCGGGTACTTTTTTGAGTAAATTTTCAATAACCAATTGGCCGAGGTGGCCGGTGGCAGCAGTGACGAGAATCATAACGAACTCCTTGTTAGTGTTTCAATGTATTCATTATAGTTTCTTATTTCGGACAAATAAAGACCTTGTAGATCAATACTATGTTTCATATATTGAAACAATGGATCGTCTCACCGCTATGAATGTATTTATAGAGATTGCCAAGACCGGGAGCTTCACGAAGGCTGCCGACAGTCTCGATATGTCTCGCCCCATGGTCACTCGGTATATCAATATTTTGGAGGACTGGGCGGGGGTGAGTTTGTTTCAGCGCTCCACTCGTAAGGTGTCTCTCACTCCCAGTGGAGAGCTCTATCTCGAGAAATGTAAAAAGATTCAGGATATTGTTTTCGATATTGAGGTGAACTCGAAGTCCACCACTCACCAACCGCGAGGGGCTATTCGTGTGGCTGTGAGTGTTTCCTTTGCTCAGTCGCAGTTTCGTGAATTGATCGCCTTATTTTTGGAAAAACATCCGCAAATCAGCATTGATCTGGTGGTCACCGATCGTCTGGTGAATCTCATTGAATCACAGGTGGATTTTGCGATTCGCATCACCAACCATTTGGACTCTGGTGTTGTTTCCCGGCAGTTGGGAGTGTGTCGTTCTTGCTTGGTGGCCTCACCGGCTTATCTGAAAAAGAAGGGGATTCCCCGTAAGGTGGAGGAATTGGAAAAGCATACCTTGATGGCTCATGATCACTTTCGTGGAGCCCGTCTGGCTTTGCAAAAAGGCTCACGCCGAGAGGAAATGCTGTTTAATGGCCCCTTTAGTTCCAACGAAACTTTGTTGCTGTTGGCAGCAGCCCAGGAAGGTTTGGGAATCACGATGCTGCCTCATTATCTGGTTCAGCGCTCTTTGAAGGAGAGGGCTTTGGTGCAGGTTTTGCCGGATTGGGAGCTCCCTGAATTTGGACTGCATATTGTCTTCACCAACAGAAAGTTTATTGCCCCTCAAGTCCGTCTTTTCATCGATTATCTCGCAGATAAAATTAAGAAGCAGATGATATAATCTACAGTTTTCGCAGGTTTGTCGGCGCTGCTTTCAATATTCCTTAAAGGAATGAATGAATTCTTACTATGTATTTTAAATATAATTAAAAAAGGGGTAACTTAGTTTCATCAAAGGAAAGGAAAATAAATGATTCAGTGGTTACTTCAGTTTAAAGAAAATGTCTTAGGTTCTAACAACCTCCAAATCAATGAAGAAGAGAATGCAAGCCTGTTAGCGTGTTTATCCAATATATCTGAATGGTGACAAGCCCCTCGAAAGCAAGTAGACTTGCTTCATGTATTTCGAAAAACAAACTCCCATTTTTCTCCAGTTAGGGTTCCGGCAAGACGGATTGAAAGCTCTTAAAAGTTATATTGATCTGCTCTGGGCCGAGAACGAGAATTTAAATCTCATCAGTCGTAAAATGACTTACGAAGAGCTCATCGACAACCATGTGATTGACTGTCTTTTACCTTTGTCTTATTTCCCTCGAGATAAAAAGAAGGTGGCCGATTTTGGCTCTGGCGGAGGACTGCCAGGAGTTCTTTTTGCGATTCAATTTCCGGAGGCGGAGTTTCACCTCTATGAAAAGAGTCCCAAAAAGCAAGACTTCCTCAATCTTTGTCAGAAGCTGGCGTCCAATATTCATGTTCATGGTGAAATCCCGCCGCAATTAGAAGGCGTGGATCTGGTTACAGCACGAGGTTTTAAACCTCTCGATGTGATTCTCGAAGTCAGCCGTGCTTATTATAAAAAAGGGGGATCTTACTTTCTTTTGAAAGCGCGCCATGAAAAGATCTCGGAGGAGCAGGCCTTGGCGCAAAAGAAATTTAAAGATCTGAGTATAAAAATCACCCCTTTGCAATCTCCTGTTTTAGAGGTTGAAAGACATCTCGTGCAAATAAACGGATTTTAAGCTGCCTTTGGAAACCCTGGGGCCTTTTCGTTCGCCGAGGGAAGTGTTGAAGAATGGCTTTGAATCAGCTCTTCCACCACGTTGGGATCGGCGAGAGTCGAAGTGTCTCCCAAGCTTTCCAAAGCTCCTTCGGAGATCTTGCGCAGGATTCGTCGCATGATTTTTCCCGATCGTGTCTTCGGCAAGCGCGGAGCCCACAGAACTTTTTCCGGCGCGGCGAAGGCGCCGATCTCATGACGTATCCATTGCGCCAGATCTTTACGCAGCTCTTCTGTGGCTACGACGCCATCTTTTAAAGTGATATAGGCGTGCACACATTGTCCTTTAATGTCATGAGCCACTCCCACGACGGCGGCTTCTGCGACATTTTTATGAAGGACGAAGGCGCTTTCCAACTCGGCTGTTCCGATGCGATGGCCGCTGACGTTGATTACATCATCCACTCGGCCTGTGATCCAATAATAGCCGTCTTCATCGCGACGACAGCCATCGCCGGTGAAGTAAAGTCCGGTGAAGGTGGAAAAATATGTTTCTTCAAAGCGATCGTGATTGCCGAAGATGGTGGTCATTTGACCCGGCCATGAGTTCTCGAGAGCCAAGATGCCCTCACCAGGCCCCCGTATCTCCACTCCCTCAGGTGTGAGCATGTGAGGACGCACGCCAAAGAAAGGCAATCCTGTGCTTCCTGGTTTCATGTCCACAGCTCCGGGCAGTGAAACCATCAACACTCCGCCGGTTTCGGTTTGCCACCAGGTATCGACAATAGGGCATCGCCCATCACCCACGACATTGTAGTACCACATCCAAACTTCGGGGTTGATCGGCTCTCCCACGGAACCTAGCAGTCGCAAAGATCGACGCGAGGACTCTTTGACATGCTGATCTCCCGCTTTCATCAGGGCTCGCAGAGCTGTCGGAGCGGTGTAAAACACGCTCACTTGATATTTATCAATGATTTCCCAGAAGCGTCCCTGAGAAGGATAATGAGGAACCCCCTCAAAGAGAACAATGGAGGCCCCATGGCTGAGGGGGCCATAAATAGAATAGCTATGTCCTGTCACCCATCCCACATCTGCTGTGCACCAAAAGACATCCTTCTCTTTATAGTCAAAGACGTAATGAAATGTGGTGGAGGCATAGACCATGTATCCTCCCGTCGAATGCAAGACGCCCTTGGGTTTATTGGTTGAGCCTGAGGTGTACAAAATAAACAGAGGATCTGAAGAGAGCATCGGCTCTGGAGCCACTTCGGCATGGAGCCAATTCTCTTTGAAGTCGCGCACCTCTTGGTGATACCAGGAGTCGCGATGAGAGTGCATGATCACGGGATTTTTCGCATATCTGACAACCAAAACACTTTTGACGGAATGAGGTTTTTCGAGGGCCTCATCCACGTTTTGTTTGAGGGGGAGTAACTTTCCTCCTCGCATTCCACCGTCACAGGTGATGACAAAACTGGCTCCGCAATCACTGATGCGATCATGAATGGCCTCGGGGGAAAAACCGGCGAAAACGACAGAGTGAACGGCGCCAATACGCGCGCAGGCGAGCATAGCAAAGGCGGTCTCCGGAATCATCGGCATATAGATAATGACCCGGTCCCCTTTGTTCACTCCCTTGCTTTTCAGAATAGAGGCGAAGATTTGCACCTCTTCATAGAGCTCTTGATAAGTGATGGCGCGACTGGGTTCTTGAGGATGATCTGGTTCCCAGTACAGAGCCACCTTGGCGGCACGAGAGTTGAGATGCCTGTCCACACAGTTATAGCAGGCGTTGAGAACACCGCCTTCAAACCAATTGATTTTAATAGGTTTGTGAAACTGAGTTTCTTGCACGCGATTCCAGTTTTTCATCCAAGTCAGGTGTTGCGCTTGCTCGGACCAAAAGCGTTCAGGATCTTTGAGGGATTGTTCGTACAGGGCGAGATATTGCCCACGGCCGAGGTGGGCTTGCTTTTTGAATTCCTCACTGGGAGGGATGAGCTTCGCATGTGTTTCCATACACAGTCCTTTTTCTGTAACGTTCCATTATTTATATCAGGCTGCATTTTGGTCATCGAACCATTGCTGTCCCTTTTTCTCTTTAATAAAAAGTCCTCCGACGATCAGTGAAAGGACCGCGACGCCGATGGGATAATACAATCCTGCAAAGTGATTTCCTGTGGCGGCAACAATCGCCGTTCCGATGAAAGGAACCAATCCTCCAAAAACCCCGTTTCCGATGTGATAAGGAAGAGACATGGAGGTGTAGCGAATGTGTGCTGGGAAGAGCTCCACCAGAAAGGCGGCGATAGGTCCATACACCATGGTGACAAAAAGCACTTGCACGAAAACCAGTAAAGTCAAAATCACTACATTAGGATTCACTGCCGCAGCATCAGGGAGGGCTGGATTCCATCCCGAAAAGTATTCCATGGCTCTGTAGATAGGCAGATACGAGATTGCTCCGAGGGCCATTCCCGCCATCATGAGTGGTTTTCTACCGATCTTATCCGAGAGAGAGCCGAAGATGATAAAGAAAGGGGTTCCGAGGAGGAGAGCCATGGCAGTGATCATATTCGCCACCACGAAATCTACCTTCAGCACTGTTTGCAAAAAGTAGAGAGCGTAGAACTGTCCCGTATACCACACAACCCCTTGTCCCGCTGTAGCTCCGAAGAGAGCTAGGATGACCATGCGACGATTTTCTGGATTCATAAAGCTGTCGCGCAGAGGGGAACTTGAGGTTTTTCCAGAAGCTTTCATTTTTTGAAAGATAGGGGACTCACTCATTTTTCGTCGAATAAAGAAGCTGAAGACAACCAGTACGACTGAAAGGAGGAAGGGCAAGCGCCAGCCCCATTCTTTAAAGGCCTCCTCACCTAGAGTGAGGCGAGTGGTAAGAATCACACCCAAAGAGACAAAGAGTCCCATGGTGGCTGTTGTTTGTATAAAGCTAGTATAAAAGCCTCGTTTTCCGTCTGGACTGTGCTCGGCCACGTAGGTGGCAGCACCGCCATACTCTCCTCCGAGCGCCAGTCCTTGTAGGAGGCGAAGAATGAGAAGACCAATGGGTGCGAACATTCCAATCTGTTCATAAGTAGGAAGAAGTCCGATAGCTGTTGTCGCTCCCCCCATGATCAGGAGTGTGACCATAAAGGCATATTTGCGTCCAACGACATCACCAATCCGCCCAAAGAGGAGGGCCCCGAAGGGACGAACAATAAAGCCCGTGGCAAAGGTCGCCAGAGTGCTGAGTAGAGCGATCGTTTCGTGTCCTTTAGGGAAGAAGAGAGTTGAGATGATTGTCGCGAGAGAGCCGAAGATATAGAAATCGTACCATTCGATGAGTGTCCCGGCGCTGGAGGCTGTGATCACCTTCCAAATATTACTCGGGCTTTCCGTTTCTTTATGTCCTGCCGGCGAGGGAGTCTGAGCTGTATTCGTTTGCAACATAACTTATTCCTTCCATGAATATATAGAGTTAATACTCTAATGATCTGATTATGTCATTTCTGAACCAGAGAAAGGGTTATGATTGAGAAAAATCGTAAGTTTATTATATTGAGACATTTTAATTCGTTTTGCTGGATGGTCGTTATTCAGAATGAGGCACCCGTCGATATTTCGGAGAGTAAATTTCAAAAAGTGGACCCTTTAATTGTGGGTGCTTTTATCAGCTTGCTCTTTGAGATAAGAACTCTTCAAAACTAAGAGAGCACAATAACAAAATGATCGTAGCCCGAGCCGCGTGGGAGGACTATGGGGGGCGCCCCCAAGGATGTCGGACAAGATAAGACGGCCGAGCAATGAAGGAGCCATCACTTCGTTGTATGCTTTATAAACTGGTCCCTTTAATTGTTGGTGTCTCTCTAGTAGAACTTAAAAATGATAA
>JBCECD010000060.1:0-1802 GCA_039206745.1 Bdellovibrio sp.
GGTCACCTGAGTTTCCGTGCGATCCGATAGATCTTCCAAAACAGCAATTTTACTTTGCAACAGCTGGAGGCCCTTGCTCAAGCGTGGGTCATCCTTAGCAGGACGGCTCAACCGTATCCAAACACCTATGACGCCGGCGAAAAGAATCAGATTCACCAAGACTTGAATTAACAACCAGAAGCTCACGCTCCCTCCTCTTTGCAGTCATTTGTTTTATTGTAAACTCGGGCACGCTGTCTCACAATAAGACGAAGGTCTGAATTCCCAATAAAGTCGCTTTGGTACCGAAAAACCCGTGTGTTATTATGCAACAAAGGGGTGTGGAGTATGTTTCAAAAAAATTTCAAAGAGGTGATGAGAGCAACCTCTTTAGCTCTGGTGCTGTCGTTGGCAGCCTGTGGACCCGTTAAATTTTCTTCTTCCACGGATTCTTCGTCAGTCGATACAACAGGCACTCTGCGCGAAGTTCACTACAACAGCACGGTCTCTTCCACCTCCGACAAGCTGGATATCGTTCTTATTGTCGACGACTCCAACTCCATGTTGGCTGATAATCAAAAACTCGCGGCGAATCTCAGTGGCTTCATCACGAAACTGCAGAACTCCAATATCGATTGGCAGATGTGTGCCACGGTCACCCGCGCCCTTCCAGTATCTTCCACTCAAACAGCTTGGGGCGCCTCGATCTACTGGCAAAACTCTGCCACCGCTTCATACGATCTCGGCATGGTACTGAAGAAAGGAACCAGTAATCTCTCCACCATTTTCACTCACACTGTAAACTACATTGGCGCTGGCTGGGTTGGATCTGATGATGAACGAGGTATCAAGGCCGCTTACAATCATGTCTACAACGGTGACTACCGCTATACACCCAACAACGGCTGCTACCGCACAAACTCTGCCATCTCTTATATTATTATTTCAGATGAAGATGAGCGCAGCATTGCCGGAGACTCTTCTCAACAATACTACAGTAATGAATTAAAAGAGATGGAGGACGAGGACAAGCCCAGCGTCTTTATTTCTTATGTTCGTGACACCTTTGGCTCGGACCGCCGTTTCACTGTGAACTCCATCATCGTGAAACCTGGCGACTCAACTTGTAAAGCTTCCCAGGATGCTGGAGGCGCACAAAGCCACTATGGTTTTACTTATGCGGAGCTGTCGAATTTAACTGGTGGTGGCATCGGAAGTATTTGTGCCTCCGACTATTCGACTAACATGAACCTGTTCTTCGATAAAATTCAAGACTCTTTGAGCTCCATTCCTTTGGAGTGCTCTCCCTATCAAGGCAATATCACTGTGACCATCACTCCTTCCACATCCATCACCTCGCGCATTGAAGGAATGAACTTGGTGTTCAGCTCCCCCGTCGCTGCCGGAAGCACTGTTGATCTGGTCTATAAGTGTCTGGACTCACGCTCGCCAAGCTCGGTGGCCTCGCCAACTCCTGTTAAAAGCGAAGGATTCTTTGCTCGTATTATTGCTTTCTTCAAAAATCTTTTTTAATTAAGCAAACTCTTTGAATTGATAAAAATAAAAAACCCATCTGCGTAAGATGGGTTTTTTATTTCTTATTTTCTTCTTATTATTTATTTTAACTGAGCCACCAATTCTTTCATACGACCTACGGCCTTTTTCATTGTCTCTTCCGACACGGCAAAGCTCAAACGCATGAAGCCCTCTGTTCCGCACTCAGACCCCGGTACTGTTGCCACATAAAACTTTTGCAACAGAATATCGCAAAAGTCTTTAGAGGTTTGTACCAGGTGGCCTTCATAAGATTTACCAAACAATTT
>JBCECD010000060.1:1812-9782 GCA_039206745.1 Bdellovibrio sp.
ACAATTTTTGGATATCCACCCAAAAGTAAAAAGCGCCCTGTGGCTCTGCGATTTTAAAACCTGGTACTGTTGCCAACTCTTTCATACCGAAATTTTTGCGCGTCACCAATTTTTTCACGACTTCCGCAATATCATTCTCACTGGATTTCAAAGCCGCCAGCAGTGCATGTTGAGAAATACTGGAAGGAGAACCTGTTGACTGACTTTGATAATCCGCCATCGCCGTGATCACATTCTCCGGACCTGCCGCCCAGCCAATGCGCCACCCTGTCATAGAGTAGGCTTTGGAACCACCGTTGATCAGAATCGTGCGCTCTTTCAAATCAGGAGCGACTTGTAAAATGTGCGGCGCTACTTTTGTCCCATCAAAGACCAAACGGTTGTAAATATCATCAGAAATAATAGTCACTTGAGGATGACGACGCAAAACTTCCGCCAAAGCTTTCAACTCTTCTGCCGAATACTGCAAGCCCGTGGGATTGCTGGGAGAGCAGAACAAGAAAGCTCGAGTCTTGCTATGAATCGCTCTATCTAAAAGCTCCGGAGTGATTTTGAAATTTTCTTTTTCACCGCACTCCACGATGTGAGGCACCCCATCTGCCAACTCCACCATCGCCGGATAACTGACCCAGTAAGGTGTTGCAATCACCACTTCGTCGCCAGGTGAGCACAGCATCTGCAAAGCGGCAAAAATGCTGTACTTGGCTCCAGAGGCGACAGAGATCTCTTTCGGCAGATAATCCAAATTCAATTCAGCTTTGATCTTCTCGGCAATGGCTTTGCGCAATTCCACTGTACCACTGGCCGGAGTGTATTTGGTGATGCCTTTTTGACTGGCTTCCAGACCTGCTTCGGAAGGAGCCTTGAACGTCGGCCAGTCGGGCTCGCCCACCGTCAGAGACACCACATCATGTCCCTGAGCTGCTAATTCCTTTGCCTTGGCAACCAAAAACAAGGTCGGGGACGGTTTTAAATTCTGTGCTCTCTTCGATAACTGAATCACAACTCACTCCTTCTACACATTAGAAAACTATTTCTTTATTTTCTTCTCCAAAGCCTTCACCACAGTGGGGGGCACAAGATCCGTCAGAGCGCCCCCATTCATAGCCAACTCTTTCACACCACGAGATGAGATGTAGTAATATTCAGGACTCGCAAAAACCAAAAGTGTTTCAATTTCCGGTGCAATCTTTTTATTGATATTAGCCATGGTCATTTCATATTCAAAATCCACAACCGCTCGCAAACCCCGCACAATCACCTGAGCCTGGTTCTTACGCATATATTCTGTCGTCAATCCGTCAAAAATATCGACTTTCACATTTTTTACAGCCGGCAAAGCCTGCTCAATCAAAGCTTTGCGCTCCTCTGCCGTAAACAGCGATTGCTTCTGAGAAGATTGCGCCACCAACACAACCACCTGATCATAGAGAGGAGCTATGCGATTGATAATGTCAACGTGACCCATGGTGATCGGATCAAAACTTCCGGGATAAACAGCAACTCTACTCTTGTCCATGACCTTCCTCCTGCTCCAGAGCGCTCTCATGACAAAACAAACTCAGATACTTGTCACCAAATTCCTTCACACTGAAGCGCACCAAAGAGCCATAGCGATCTTCCATTCTCTCTTTGCGTTCCGACTCAATCGCCAACACCGTGTGACTAGCAAAGGCAGCGCTCACAGCTGCGGCCTCCATCACAAAATGCGCCATCTTTTCCGTAAAGGGAGGATCAGCAAAAATAATATCAAAAGGCTCCCCCTTATAACCCTTCAAAAAACCCAGCACATCCATATTCACAATTTTGTAAGAGGAGGATGGAACTCGCAGCTTTTCCAAATTCTGACGAGTGATCGTCAAAGAACGCGGATTTTTTTCCACAAAGGTACAAAACTGAGCCTCTCGCGATAAAGCTTCAATACCCAAATTCCCTGTGCCACAAAAAAGATCCGCAACTTGTGCACCCTCGAGTTGAAATTGTAATTTATTGAACAAGGTCTCTTTCACCCGGTCCGTTGTCGGGCGAATATGATCCGCCTTGAACGCAACCAGTTGATGACCTTTGTACTTTCCCGCAATAATTCTCATGACAACAGATCCTCAGCCATTTTCACGACGGCAAAAATATCTTCAAAAGGCTTCGGAACAAAAAGATTCGCGCCCATTTGCAAAGCCGTCTGCATGTTGTGCTCACCAGAAAATGCCGACATAAGAATCACTTTGGCCTTATTTTCTGATCCCATTTCACGCAAAACCTCCGGCCCCGTCAAACCCGGCATCAGAACATCCAAGAATATCAACTGCGGCTCCCAACTCTTCCAGAGTAGCAACCCCTCGGTGCCATTCACGGCCTCCTGGACTTCATAGCCCTTGTTTTTCAGCGCTCGCGAAAGAGAGCGACGGACCAGAGTTTCATCATCCACTATGAGAATCTTCAATCAGGACTCCAAGTTCTGCTACGGATGCACCGGAAGTACAATCGTGAAACAACTTCCATGAGGTTTCACATTCTGAAACTGAATGGCGCCTCCGAATTTTTCAATGATGGACTTAGACATACTTAACCCAAGACCCGTTCCATGTCCTTCTTTTTTTGTAGTAAAAAAGGGTTCAAAGATGCGGCGTTGAATCTCCTCTGAAATTCCCGGCCCCGTGTCCTCAATTTCAATAAGAACACTCGCTCCTTGGTGCCGAGTGGCGATACGCAATCGTCCCGGATCCCTCATTGCCTGACAAGCATTGTTAACCAAATTGAAGACCACTTGTTGCAAAAGATGAGGTTCCACAAACACAAGGCGGTCCTGAGTCTGCAGGTCCACTTCCAAACGATGCATACGCAACGCCGACTTCAACATGGGAAGTGTTCTCTCGATCACTTCGTCCACGCCCACCAACTCCGACGGCTGATCCTCACCCTTGGAAAAATCCAAAAGATTTTTGATGATGCGCTGAGAGCGCGCTGTGGCTTTTTCAATCTCCAATAGATCAGAGCGCAAATTCCCCTCTTCAGAAACCTCCTGCAACAGAACCTGAGTTAAAGCTCTAAGGCCCGTCAGAGGATTATTAAGTTCATGGGCAATATTTCCTGCCAGCATACCAATGGCACCCATTTTTTCATTTTGAAGCATGCGTAAATAAAGTTCTCGAGACTGCGTGATATCCACATACTGATGAACAACGTTTGTCGGTCGTTCACCAGGCTCTAACAGAACAGGATAACTATGCACTTGAAAAACGCGGTCCTTCACCTGAATTTCTCCCGTTTGCGAAGTTCCCTCTTTCAACACCTGCGGCAGAGGACATCCCCCACAAGGCGAAGAGCGATGAGCAAAACTCTCATAACATTTATTCTGTAAAAACTTTTCTGAGAACTTGCGATTCGCCCGCACCACCTTATAATCGACATCCACAATGGCAATGGGATCTCTCATTCCATCAAAAGTCTTTTCCCAACGATAAGAGAAAATGGAAAGTTGATTTTCCAACAACACCCGGTCCAAAGCCATACTTAAAAGTCGCATGCGATCACTGACAAAATCAATGAAGGGTCCCATCTCCTTGTCAGACAGCGAGCTCTCTATACACAAGATGGCCTCACCCCGGCCTCCCAAAAAGTGATTGGTCAGACGAAGCTCGAGGGGAACCACATAGGCTTTGATAAAGGGACGACCAAAATGATTGGCAAAATGACGGATTAAATCCGCTTCGGGCACCTGCGCCACTTGCGGAAAGGCAAAGTGATTCAAAGACTCTGTCTGTGTGAAATGTCCCAGCTGAAAACTCATGAAGAAAGTCTTTTGTCCTCCCAAGCGATACACCAAAATCGGATCACCGGTTTTATGAAACTTCCGCAGTTCCCTTCTTAAGACACCCAAGATATCTTCAAAAGCATTTTGCGCAGCCAGGTCTTTAATAAACCTCAAAAGCTGCCGCTCTCGATTGAGCTTTTCCCCTTCTTCATGATGCGAAAACTCAATATCCCGAGTTCGCTCTTCCACCATGGCCTCTAACGAGTGAGTCAAAGCCTCCAACTGCTTATTCTGATGGGAGGACTCTCGCAGCAGCTGAGAGCGAGACAGCAGCATTGAATGCCTTTGTAAGGCAGCTTCCAACTGACTCCACACTTCACGCTCACTCAGAGGCCAACGCATAAAGCGAAAGACATGAGCCTGATTGATACCTTGTTGAACCTGACCTCCCTGCAACTCTTCAGCCAGCAAAAGACGTGGGGCCATCGGTTGTTGCTGTCGAGCTTCGACCAAAAAACTCAAGGCCTCTTGAATCTCCAGCCCCTGGACCAAGATCGAGGAAAATTTCTGTTCTTTTAAAAAAGGCAAAGCCTCGGCTACCGAGGCTTTGAAAATGATTTCCACTTCCTTTTTCTGGAATGGAAAAAAATGCGGCAGTCTAATTGGCGATGCGTTTCCCACCCAAAGAATGGGATCCAGCTTGTTGGGCATGGATATGAGATCCGGTGTATTCGCCATTTACTGAACTTTCCAGGACACGCAGATGGTCCAACCACATTTGTAAAACATTGTTTAAATCATACTCCAGGACATCGGCTAAAAGAACAAAATCCTTTTTTTCCAAGGCCAACAAGGCCTCTTTCAGTGTCTTTTGGCTCAACTCCTCCGTCTTAAACCAATCCACGGGATTAGCCCCCAAAAAAGAATCTCCCAAAGTTCCTTTGATCACCATTGTACTATCGATAAGATACTCGCAATTTTGAATCAAATCATGAATAGGCTTCAGCAGATCGCGGAATCCCTGAGTGCGCATTCTCTGCGCCAGTCTTTCCGTGTTCAACATCAATTCCGGCAAGGCTTCGATCCATCCCTTGAGAACTATCGAAGTCAGATCACGACCATTTTCAGTCAAATACTCCAATGTCTCGATCTGCCGCAACGAAACCTTGGAAAACTTCTCTTCATCCGACTCACTGATTTCCATGCCGTTAATAATATAGCGGCACACCACTTGATTGGTGCTGCTTAAATCTCTTTCGATATCCCCAAAAACTTTTTCCAGCAGAACATCCGTCTGATAAAAAGATCGAAGGTCCTCTCCGCTCACTTTAAAGCGCTCCATCATCCACCTCTTCCATATTTTCATGAGGAATGTACACCTGAAGATGACGGGCCAGCCGATCGTGCACACTCAAAGTTGCGGAGCAAATCTCCTCAAGAGAGCCGGGAGCAATGCGGATCTTCTCCGCCTGATACCAGCTAATAAGAGGACCCAGTTCCGGGACCCAACGGCTAATATTTTCTATAACTTCTTCGGCTCGGTCCAATAAAGGACCTACGACTTCCAGTCCCCGATGTGACACCAAAGCAATTTGTTCCTTGGCGAAGCTGTTCACCTCTTCCAGCTTCATCGCACCCTGAAGAATTTCCATTCTCTCCGCCAATGGATAAGGCCCTCCTAAATAAAGAGCGCGAATCAAGTTCCATTGGAAGGTTTCGGCGGGAGACTCCTCGCGATGATAGCTGACCAATCCTCCTGTTCGCGTCATCAAGGCCGGATGCGCAGCTCCTCGAAAAAGAGACTTCAGACAAATAGCGATGTGAAGTGGGTTCACCCCCTGGCCTTCCACTCGATAAATAAACCCTAAGGAGGCTTTCGGCCCGGTCTCCCAGTAATTAACCTCACCCACACTCACATTAAAGGTCGGTGTATCGGTTAAAGAGGCCATGTGGATCGGAGCGCTGTCGCAGCCAATCAGCATGTCAGCACCTTGCAAGATGGAAAACAAATCACTGATCTGAGTGCGCCCCACCAGATTGATCACTTGCAGAGGAGCTCTTACTGTTTTTTGGATTTGCTCCGCTTGAGAGGTTTCCTCTGTAGCCCCTATAAGAACCACAGGTGTGACCCATTCAGGCTGCAGCTGATTTAAAACTTCGCTCCAATGCGAAGCGGATAGAGCCTTGTGCTTTTCACTGGCACCAATATGGAGAACCACATAATTGTCAGGAAGAGCCACTGGAGCCGCCGCAATCGCGGGAGCACGCCAATCCTCCTCGACATATTGAATATCAAGCATGGAAGCAAAGACATCCGTCAAATGCACGCGATTGGCTTTGCCCACTCCCACTTGCGCATAGAAATAAGCACTGATCTCATCGCTCAAACACAGTGAGCCATCGCGATGACGACTGTATCCTAAAACCTGAGTTGTCTCGTGCGAAACAGCATGAGTAAGATAGCTTGAAACCGGTGAAAAAGTCAGATTGATCACCTGATCATATTTTTCTTTTTTCAGTCCCTCAATAAAACCCTGCAAATGGGTTAAGGACTGAGCAATATCTGGCTCTTCCTGCACCAAAGGCGCTAAAATAGTGCTGCCTGATAAAGACAGATGCTTATCAATGGCATCCAAACCCTTCAACGCCGGTTCAAAACGCGGTCGTGTGAGGATATGCAACTCCGCCTCAGGATGCTGACGTCGCAACGCCCTCAACACCGGCCAAGTCATATAGATATCGCCCAACCTAGCGAGCTGAATGATGAGGATTTTCATTTTTAATTTGTTCCTTTACCAATTCTTTCAAAAGCTGAATGCGTTCTGTTTCCTGGTTATAACTCTGCGTCTTGAGAATTTCTTGATACGCTTTTTCCAGCTTCTGCAAAGCCGTCGATAGGTAAGTGTCCAATTCCTTTTGCATAATAGTCTCCCTCTGCCGATAAAGTTCTTAAACCGGAGGATAAGTTTTCACGAATCTTCAATAAATTTTCGATTTCATCCAAAGCACTCTTCACACGATCGTAAATCTGCACCGGATGAGTAAATCGAGCCGTCAATCCCTCTAAAAAGGATTGAAAATAACCCGCCTCATCCTTTTTAGATCTCACAATTTCCTGAGCGCATAGGATAAGCATGTTCATCTCATGAGCTTGCACCTGAGCTCTATGCTCCAAAACTTCGCGGGAAGGCAGAGCATTTTTTACTCGCTCATACCAAGACTGTAATAACATCGTCTTCTGGTCCCACTCTGGTAGAGCCGCCTTCAAATCCACTTCAGCATAGCTCTTGACTAAATCCATCAAATTCGAGCGTTCACTGAGATGCTCCCGCCAAGTCGCTTTCTCCAAAGCCAACTGAATATCAAAGCGCTGCACTCGAGCCCCACTTAAATGATCCCAAACCGCTTCATACACACGCTCCACTGTCACATCATCAGCACATAAATGCTGGGAGTGAGGGCACGCTTGCGAATGGCCACATGGAGCGCAAGGCACAGCACTTTTTAAAATCACAGCCCTGCTGGAATAAGCACCGGTTTTTAAAGAGTCACTGCTACCAATAGAAATTTCCACAAGAGGCGTTCCCATCTGCGCCGCCAAATGTTTAATGCTGGTATCTCCCGTCACAAGCAGAGCCGCTTTTTGCAAATGCATGCGCGCCTCCACCAAATCACAGATCAACAAGCTCTTCTCAGGAAAAATCTTTTCCAATTTTTCCCGTTCAAAGGGAGCACCTAAAATTCGCACTTCGTAATCAGCCAGAGTCTTTTCAATCAGGGCTTTCAAGTCAGAATACTTTTGCAAACCCCAATTCTTTTTAGAGTCACTCGTAAAGCACTGGAACAGCACCATCTTTTTTTTGTTCTTATGCGCCGTTGTCGGCGCGACAGAAGCAGCTTCATTTTCCCGAGCAAACTGATAGGGAACAGCGAAGGCCTCCCCCAAAATTTCAACATAATGAAAAAGAGATTTTTGGGTGCCCGAAAAGCGTTCGTTGAAATACCTCAACCAGTTATTTCCAGACAGTCCTTGGAAACGTCCTTTCTCATGATACAGTCCTCTTTTTTCCGAGACCTGCAAAGCCCCCAAAAGATACGCACTCAATTTTGTATGTGTAAAATTCAGAGCGAGATCATAATTTTCCCGGTCTAAAGCGTTCACCAAGTTCTCAACTTGCGAGTACGACCACAAGATGTTGTAGGAGGCTTCGCCTAAGCC
>JBCECD010000061.1:0-9719 GCA_039206745.1 Bdellovibrio sp.
ATGCTTATAATTCATACGGGCACGCGCTCACCAGCGGGAACATGATCTACGCTGTCGAGGCGATCTTGATGCTAGCTTTCATCGTGCATGTGTCGACAGCGATTCATCTTACCAGGCAAAATCGTGGATCCAAACAGCAAGGCTATGCCGTGACGGCAAAAGGCGCAAAGAGAGTGACTTTGGCTTCGCGAACCATGGCGATTCAGGGCTCGATCATTCTCGCTTTCATCATCCTTCACCTCATCACTTTCAAATACGGCGTTTACTATGAAACAACTGTGAATGGTGTGGTGATGCGAGATCTTGCTAAGTTGATGAACGAAGTTTTCCAGAGTCCCGGCTATGTGGCTTGGTATGTGGTGGCTTTGATTCTTTTAGGCTTCCACTTGAGCCATGGTGTTGGCTCTTCTTTCCAATCTTTGGGATTGATGGAAGGAACCTATCGCTCATTGTGGAGAAAACTCAGCTACGCCTACGCTGTGATTGTGGCGCTGGGTTTTATTGCTCAACCTGTTTATCTGTTTTTATTTGCACACTAAGGGGAAATACACATGGCTCACAAATTAGATAGCAAAATTCCTAGTGGTCCTATTGAGAGTAAGTGGAAAAACACCAAGTTTAACAACAAACTTGTCAACCCTGCGAACAAGCGTAAGCACTCTGTGATTGTTGTGGGAACTGGTTTAGCCGGAGCTTCTGCTGCTGCATCTCTGGGAGAGCTTGGTTATAAAGTGAAAGCATTCTGTCAGCACGAATCTCCTCGTCGCGCGCACTCTGTGGCGGCTCAAGGTGGTATCAACGCGGCAAAAAATTATCAGAATGACGGAGACTCTACCTATCGTCTGTTCTACGACACTATCAAAGGCGGTGACTTCCGCGCGCGTGAAGCGAACGTCTATCGTTTGGCAGAAGTATCTGCCAACATCATCGACCAAATGGTGGCGCAAGGTGTTCCTTTTGCACGTGAGTATGGTGGAACTTTGGCGAACCGTTCCTTTGGTGGCGCGCAGGTTTCTCGTACTTTCTATGCTCGCGGTCAGACGGGTCAGCAGCTTTTGTTGGGCACTTACTCCGAGATGATGAGACAGGTGGATATTGGCAACGTAGAGTTGCGCTATCGTCGTGAAATGCTGGATCTGGTGATTGTCGACGGGAAAGCTCGTGGTATTGTCGTACGCAATCTTTTGACGGGTGAAATTGAAACGCACGAAGCGGATGCTGTGATCCTAGCTACCGGCGGGTACTCTAATGTGTTCTTCTTGTCGACCAATGCCATGAACTGTTCTGTGACGGCGGCGTGGAAAGCGCATAAGCGCGGAGCTTATTTTGCGAACCCTTGTTACACGCAAATTCATCCGACGTGCATTCCGGTGCATGGAGAAAATCAGTCTAAATTGACTTTGATGTCAGAATCTTTGCGTAATGATGGACGAGTTTGGGTGCCTAAAGCTGTAGGTGATAAACGTCATCCTAATGAAATTCCAGAGAATGAGCGCGATTATTATTTGGAACGTGTCTACCCTTCTTTCGGAAACCTGGCTCCTCGGGATGTGGCTTCTCGTCAGGCGAAGTATCGCTGTGATGAGGGTCGTGGTGTGAACGAGTCTGGTAAGGCTGTCTATTTGGACTTCGCAGACTCCATCAAACGTCTGGGTGAAGATAAAATCTCTGAACGCTACGGCAATCTTTTTGAAATGTATGACAAGATCACAGGACAAAATCCTTATCAGCGTCCTATGATGATTTATCCGGCGCCTCACTACACAATGGGCGGTCTGTGGGTGGATTACAACTTGGAATCGACAGTGCCGGGATTGTTCGTGGCCGGTGAAGCCAACTTCTCTGATCACGGTGCGAATCGCTTGGGAGCTTCGGCTCTGATGCAGGGTCTGGCTGATGGCTACTTCGTATTGCCTTACACAATTGGCAACTACTTGGGTGGAACGAAATTAGAAAAAGTTTCTTCTGATAGCGACGCTTTCAAAGCAGCGGCGCAGAGTGCGAAAGATGAAACGACGAAGTTGATGCAGATCAAGGGAAATCGTTCCGCTGACAGCTTCCATAAAGAGCTGGGTCACATCATGTGGGAATACTGTGGAATGGGTCGTAACGAACAGGGCTTGAAGAAGGCCTTGGATTTGCTTCCTAAATTGCGTGAAGAGTTCTGGCACAATGTTCGTATCCCGGGTGATGCCAACTATCTGAACGTTGAACTGGAAAAAGCGGGCCGTGTTGCTGACTTCTTGGAACTGGGCGAGTTGATGTGCCGTGATGCTTTGGAAAGAAATGAGTCTTGCGGAGGACACTTCCGTGAGGAGTTCCAAGTTGATGGCGAAGCAAAACGGGATGATGAAAAATTCTGCCATGTGGCGGCCTGGGAATACACCGGCACTAACAAAGCGGAAGTTCGTCATCAGGAAGAACTTAAATTTGAGAATGTTCATCTAGCTACACGAAGCTATAAATAAGAGGCATATATGTCAGGAAAATCTATTAATTTGACGTTGAAAGTATGGCGACAAAAAGGCCCGAAAGATCAAGGTTCTTTTGAAGAGTATCAGGCAAAAAATGTTTCTGAAGACGCTTCATTCCTTGAGATGTTGGATGCCGTTAATGAAGAGCTCGTGGCAAAAGGTGATGAGCCCATTGCCTTTGATCATGACTGCCGTGAAGGCATCTGCGGAGCCTGCGGTTTCGTTATTGATGGTGAGGCCCATGGTCGCTTGCGTTCCACCACGGTTTGCCAATTGCACATGAGAAACTTCCAAGAGGGAGAAGTTTTAACTTTGGAGCCTTTCCGCGCCAAAGCTTTCCCTGTTATCAAAGACTTGATGGTCAATCGTTCCTCTTTTGATCGCATTATCTCCGCAGGTGGATATATTTCGACAAATGCTGGAAGTGCGGTCGATGCCAATGCGATATTGGTACCGAAAGCTGACGCTGATGAGGCGATGTCTTCAGCAACGTGCATTGGCTGTGGAGCTTGTGTGGCCGCCTGTAAAAACGCATCAGCAGCTCTGTTCACTTCAGCGAAAATTTCGCACATGGCTTTGCTTCCTCAAGGACAAGTGGAGCGCAAAGAGCGGGCCACACGCATGGTCGCGCAAATGGATGCAGAAGGATTTGGATCTTGCACCACAACCGGTGCTTGTGAGGCCGCTTGTCCTAAGGATATTCAGCTGACGAATATCTCGCGTATGAATCGAGAGTATTTTGTGGCCGCTACCACGCAGCGACCCAAGCATTCAGACGGCGGAGCCGGATAATAAATTAAAATAGGAAAAAGAGCCGCAAGGCTCTTTTTTTTGCCCTTTTTTCTTCACAGTTCGTCTTAAAGAGAGACAGCCTGTGGATCTTCCTCTCAGAATTCTTCTTTTGTCATAACAACCGCGAAAACTTCTTAAGGTTTTCTTTTAAAGTCCGAAACCAGACTAAAGGTTGAGTATGAAAAAGATGGACGAACTTATGGCGGAACTGGGATTTAAACAAGAGGCTCCTCGAGCTGTGAAGGAGGCTTTTATAAAGCATCTTATCAAAGCTTCAATGGGAGTGAATGTGCAAACACCTTCGGAAAAAGAAGAAATGGCAGCACATCCACAAAAGGTAAAACCCCTTACTCCTGTCCAGCCTCAACAACTCAGTTTCAATTTTGACGATTCACACTCTCAACCTTCGTCGGGAAAAAAAGCGGTTTCATAAAGTGAAAATACAGACGAAGGTCCAGAAAAAGCCAGACCTTCAGCTAAAAATGAAGAGTATCTCTTTTAAATTAAAATTTTGATAACCAGCATCTCTTCCGGTTGGTACCATTTTGGAACTGGCATAGGGGAAATTATTTCCTAGTCTTATGTCAAAAATCACCTTAAGGAGGGGATCGCATGAAAAGGCTTATTGGAAGAGCCTCCCTTGCTATCATGACAGGAATGTTGATGGCGGGAGTGAATTCGTTGGCAGCCGAACCCGAAGCAGTTCCGGGAGAATACATTGTCAAGTTGAAGGACGGCGTTTCAATGAAGTCCGTCAAGACGTTGAGCACGCAGCTTGGTGTGTATGTGAAAGACAGTATTCCCAATCAAAACATTCTGGTTATCAAGCGCCCTGTTTTTGAAATTCAATCCAATGTGATCAAGTCTCTTTCACAAAACCCTTTGGTTGATATCGTTGAGCCCAATTTCATCTACCGCATCAACAAGACTCCGAATGATCCTATGTTCGTACAATTGTGGGGCATGAAAAACGTAGGTCAAAAAGACTCGCAAAACCGTGAAGGTCTTGCTGGTATTGATATCGGCGCCGAAGCAGCTTGGGATATCACCACAGGTTCTAAGGATGTGATCGTCGCTGTGATCGACACGGGTATTGATTACACTCATCCTGATCTGCGCAACAACGTGTGGACGAATGAAGCTGAGTTGAACGGAACTGCCGGTGTGGATGATGATCAAAACGGAATCGTGGATGATATCTATGGTGCAAGCTTTGTGAATGCTTCTGCTCCAACTGGAAATCCTATGGATGACCATGGTCACGGTTCCCACTGCTCTGGCACTATTGGTGGTTCTGGTGATGATGGCCAAGGTGTTGTCGGCGTGGCGTGGAATGTTCGCATTATGGGCGTGAAGTTCCTTTCGGCGAATGGATCTGGTTCGTTGGATGGAGCTTTAAAGGCGATTGATTACGCAACTCAAAAGGGCGCGAAAATCATGTCAAACTCTTGGGGTGGCGGTGGCTACTCTGAAACCTTGAAACAATCCATTGAGAGATCTCATGCAGCTGGTGCACTGTTTGTTGCGGCGGCTGGAAATGAAGCTAATGATAACGATAACAACCCCACTTATCCTGCAACTTACGATGTGCCTAACGTTCTTGCCGTGGCAGCGGTGGATAATCGCGGTCAAATTGCTTCCTTCTCTAACTATGGTAAATCGAAAGTGCATGTTGGCGCTCCTGGTGTGAACATTCTTTCTTCGATCACAGGGGGTCGTTATGACTCATGGTCGGGAACGTCTATGGCGACGCCGCATGTTTCGGGAATGGCTGTGCTCTTGGCTGCCAATGAGCCCGGCCTTTCAAACGTTGAGATGAAGCAAAGAATTATTGCCACAGCAAAGCCCTTGGCAGGTCTGCGCGGCAAAGTGAAAAGCGGTATGGTCAATGCTCATGCGATGTTGACGAATACAATTCCTGAGCCTGATCCGAATGATCCAGCGAATTGGCAAACAGTGGACGTGAGCATCTCTTCCGCGCATCCTTACAAAGACAAAGCGCGTGATGAATATGAAGTTCGCGTTCCGGGTGCGAAACAAATCGCTCTGTATTTCGAAAAATTTGATACCGAAAGAAATTACGACAAGTTGGAAATTTATAATGAAGCGGGCACGAAAGTGGGAACGATCACGGGCCGAGCTGACGACTCCTTCTCTCCTGTTGTCGAGGGTGAATATGTAAAAATCATCTTCATCTCTGACGAAAGCGTGAGTAAATACGGATTCGATATCACAAAAGCAGCGTGGAGATAGGCGTTGTAGTGAGGTCAGGACGGGCTAACTGGCTCGTCCTGATTTTTTTATGCTGTGTAGGAACTGTTCAATCTTCAGATTGGTATAATCAGGAAAATCCAACTGAGTGCAGTGCGAGCCATAGGGTACGAGAACGAATTCAGAGTGTTTGATTTTCTCTTTAAAGTGATACTGAAAACGAATGGGTGTCACCATGTCTTTTTCACCGGAAATAATCAGAGCGGGAACAGTTATTTTTTCGAGAACATGCTCTCCGTTGTATTCCATCAACACTTCAAACATATTGAGAAAAACAGAGAGATTCAGGCGAGCCACACCTCGCATATACACTTCAATGTCTTTGAAGTGAGTGACCTTGAGGTTGAATCCACCAGCCAGAGCCGTCAGATACATGGTCATGGGATTGTCTATCGCCATTTTCCACAGAGTATTCCACAGCTCGGGTTGCCGTTCGTAGCGCTCTTTTAGAAAGTAAAAGAACGGCTCGATCACATCGAGGCCAAACATTCCTTTAATAGGATTGTGAGCAAAACCGTTGATAAAGGTCATGGATAAAAAAATCTGAGGATTTTGCTCATAAAGTTTTAATAACAAGGGCGCACCAAAGCTGTGTCCCGCGAAATGGGCTCTACGGATCTTTAAATGCTTCAGCAGGCCTGAGATGTCCCGAGCCAAGGCGTCCATGGAGACTTGCTTGGGGTCAGTAAGGGGCGTACTTTTTTGGTGGCCGCGCAGATCAAAGGCAATGACTTTATATTTTTTGGAGAAGTATTCAATCTGATGATGCCAGTGATTGATCAGGCAGGCGATGCCGTACACCAGAACCAAAGGCTCTCCCTCACCTCGCACTTCGTAGTAGATCGGTGTCCCATCACAGCTGGTGAAACTTCCGGTGGTTTTGCGAACAATCTCCATGCGCGCCTTTCCTAGAGATAGCTGACTTTAATCTGAGTGTGACCGAAGCAAATCAAGTCACCCTCTTTCAAGGTTTCGGTTGTCACGGCTTGATTATTGAGGGTTACAAACTGGGGAGCGTGATTTTTTATGAAAGCACTTCCTGGACCAGGCAGAATTTCAAAGGCCTTTTCGGGGGAACCCTTCTCTTTCAGTTCAATATCCAGGGAGGCGGCTCCGGCACGGCGAGGTCCATATCCCAAAACCAACTCCTCCTCGGCTTGAATTCCCTGAATGAAAGTCAGGCGTAAAGCTGGACTGAAATTTTGCAGATTATTCGGTGTGGGAGTGGGGCCATCATTTACATCTTCCAAGAGAGCTGAGAGACGGTCTTTCAGTGCAGTGCGCCAAGTAATCAGGCGGCTGAAATCGAGAGCGAGGTCTTCTTCGACGCTGACAACTTTAAACTGCGTTCTTCCAACCTCGAACATAACACCTTGTAATAAGGCGACTTTTTTTACACGGCGGCCATTGATATGAAGGCCATTGGCGGAGTTGAGATCCATCAAAACAAACTGCCCTTTTCCATCCACAGCGAATTGAGCATGGGTGGACGAAATTTTGGGATCTTTCACGACGATATCAGCTTTAGAGCGACCTATTGTGAGCCCCGCTTCGACTTTAAAGCGAGATCCCTCGTAAGGACCCTCGATAACTTCTATAAATACAACCATTCTCCCATTCTAGGACCGGTTTGTGATGGATTCAAATGCCTAATCCTTGTGCTTGGGCCAAAGCCGTGCTAAACCCACTGAACAATTTAATAAAGTCATCCTTGCTCCCGCTCAAAGAAGTGGGGGCTGACTTGCTCCGGGAAGCCGGGGTTTAGACAAAACCGAAAGGATAGTAAATGGAACTTTCTAAAAAGAATGCGACGATGCCATACGAAGTTGTGGTTCTTTTGCACCCAGATGCAACTCTCGAAGAGCAAAAAGAGTTGTTCAAGAAAAACAAAGGGACTATCGAGTCTTTCAAAGGCTCTATTAACTCTTTGGAAACTTGGGGAAAAAGAAACTTGGCAACTCCGATTGGCAAGTTGAAAAAAGCGATCTACTTCCACTCTACATTCGAAGCAGATACTCAAGCTATTGCAGAGCTTGAAAGAACTATGCGTATCAACGACAAAGTTCTTCGCTTTATGCACACTCGTCTTGATGAGCGTGTTTCATTGGCTAAGTTCATCGAGGGCTTCAAAAAAGGTCTTGCTGAATCTGCAGCTCGTGAAAAAGAACGTGAAGCTAAAATGGCAGCCCGCAAAGCGGCTTTTGCTGCTGCTAAAGCGGAGCGCTCTGACCGTTACGATAAAGGCGAATAGTTTTTAAAAGGCGTCAGTCATGAAAAAGGTTGCGACCCCGGAAAAGTTCATCACAATTTCATCTCTCTCGATATTGTTGTCGATGTTCACTGTAGTCTTGGGTGCACCTTTTGTTCGGGTACTGCGTAAAACTTTCGGTCCCCTGGCCTTTTGGATTTTGGGACTGGCGGTGACAGGAGCGGCGTGGCTTCTGAATGCGCAACCTTTAGCTCTGATCATAGGTGCCGTGTGGATGACTTTGGGTCTCTATGATGAGTTGGAGCAAAGAGGATGCGGATGGTGGGTTTCAGGCCTGACAAGTGTGGGTCTCGGCGCAGTGGCAACAGCCCTGGGTTTGGGAGCGGCCTTCAAAGCAAATGGAATCAATACGTATGCCGAGGTGGTGAAATTGGTGGAGCGATTCACTCAACAGGTTCAGGAAATGTCCCCGTTGGTAAAGATCGACCCCGAGATCCTGACTCAGCAAATCCCATCAACCTTGGTTGTCATGCTTGTGGTGGCTTTAGGCGTGGGGCTTATTTTTGAGAGAAGGGTTTTTTCATGGCTCAATTTGCCCCGTGAAAAAATGGCCTCTCAGCTCAAGTTGTTAGAATATCGTGTTCCGGATTATGTGATTTGGATTGCGATGACTGCCTTCCTTCTGACAATGGTGAGTTTTGGCGGTAAGGCCATTGCCATTTTGGCTGTAAATATCGTGAACGTTGCACTCGTTCTGTATTTCTTTCAAGGTTTGGCGGTGTTGGAGGTATTTCTGAACTCAATAAGAGCCGGTGTGTTCATGCGAGTTCTGACGTACATAATTTTGGTCGGTCAGCTTTTGCTTGTGTTGAGCGTTGTTGGCTTGATCGATTACTGGGTTGATTTTAGAGGTCGCATTCGCAGAATGAAGACCGCTGAACACAACTCATTACAATAATGGAGATCACATGAAAGTTATTCTTCAAAAAGATGTGAAAGATGTAGGAAGAGTTGGCGAGTTGGTGAACGTGTCTGAAGGTTTCGCAAGAAACTTCTTGTTCCCCCGCAAATTGGCTGCTGAAGCGACTGAAAAGCGTGTTAAAGAGTACGAACACTTGAAACGCGTTGCTGAGGCGAAAAAGAAAAAAGCTTTGGCTGAGCGCCAAGAGCTTTTGAATAAAGTAAACGGCACCACTATCACCTTTAAATTGGCTGCTGGTGAGACTGACAAACTTTTCGGAACTGTGACCACGACAGATATTTCCAAAGAGTTGCAAAAAATGGGTCACTCCATTGATCGTCGCGACATCCATTTGGAAGAGCCTATTAAGATTTTGGGACAGCACAAAGCTGTTATCCGTTACTCTGAAGGCTTGGAAGCGAAAATCCAAATCGCTGTTGAGCGCGCGTAGTATTTTTTTCTCATAAAGAAAATGAACGAAGGAACGGAGGCTGTGAAGCCTCCGTTTTCTTTTTCTCTCGGGCTTTAAATCCTGCCATAAGAAATATTTATTTCACCCATCATATTTATTCAGTTGCCACTGGTTCCAAAATGGGGTTTAACCCTGCGCCAGGGGGAATGGTGAAGGCGCAAAAATATCTTTTATTATCTGGGGTGACAGCGGTTTTGGCTCTGACAGCGGCGTGCACGCCGGCTGAAAAATTTACAAATTCTGTGGACAACACCGGAGCTGAAAGCTCTTCTATAATTGGTGGAACAGCGGTGGCTGCGGATGATTTTGTCGCAAAATCCACAGTCTTTCTTCAGGCCGTTGTCCGCGATGAGCTTATGCAAGTTAAGGAAGTCGGCAATTGCACTGGCACTCTGATTAATAAGCAAGTTGTTTTGACGGCAGCTCATTGCGTGCCACAAGCTAAAGAAAATGAAAGTGTCGCTATTGATGTTCTCTTCTCCCCAGATACACAGAACTATACAAGAGAAGACCTGCGATCTGCAGTTCAGGTTGCTGTTC
>JBCECD010000062.1:0-8077 GCA_039206745.1 Bdellovibrio sp.
ACCAGGAACTGTTAAACCTCACAAAAAATACAAAGCGGAAGGTTATATCCTTACTAAAGAAGAAGGTGGACGTCACACTCCATTCTTCAAAGGCTACCGTCCACAATTCTACTTCCGTACAACTGACGTAACAGGTGTTTGTACTTTGAAAGCTGGAACTGAGATGGTTATGCCTGGCGATCGCGTTGAGTTGGCTGTTGAGCTGATTGCTCCTATCGCGATGGAAAAAGAGCTTCGCTTTGCGATCCGTGAAGGTGGTCGTACTGTTGGAGCCGGCGTTGTTACTGAGATCCTTGAGTAGTAACGCAGCGTAACTGCTTGTTAAATTCACCCGGGGGACGCCTTGACAAGAGGGTCCCCCTCGGTGTTTTGTAGCACTTCAACTTTGTCGAGAAATTTGACAAACCGAAGTGATTCGGAATTGGATTTAGATTTTAAAGTGCAGGGGTGTAGCTCCAGCGGTAGAGCGAACGACTCCAAATCGTTAGGTCGTGGGTTCGAATCCCTCCGCCCCTGCCAAATTTGATCATTCAAAGATGGGGAACTAATGGATAAGGCCAACTCTAAGATTTTGACACTCAGCTTTGCTCTTGCTGCGATCTTGGTCGGTTTGACAGTATCTCTGCTCATCAAGGCTTTTGCGGGAGCTTTTGGTGTGGTGGCGCGAGCTGCGGATTCCGATTTTGTAAGACACGGATTACCTGTTGTCTTAGGGATTGCGGTATTTGCCGTTTTGCAATTCAACCCAAAGGTTATGGCTTGGGGTGAAGAGGTTGTTTCCGAGATTCGTAAGGTTGTATGGCCTTCGCGCAAGGACACTACGGCAATGACTATTGCTTGCGTTATCATGGTTCTTATTTCTAGCGTGATTATCAGCTCTTTTGATTTGATTTCGGGCTTTTTTATTAACTATCTCATGAAGTAGGACGGAGACATGGAAAAAAAGTGGTACATTGTTAACGTTCAGACGAGCTGTGAAAATACGGCGAAAAAAGCCATCGAAGAGAAAATTAAATCTGCCAAGATGGAAGAGTATTTCGGTGAGATTTTAATCCCGGCTGAAAGTGTAGTAGAGCTCGTAAAAGGTCAAAAACAGACTAGATCGCGTAAATTTTTCCCAGGTTATATCTTTGTTCAGATGTTTTTGAATGATGAGACTTGGCATCTGGTGCGTAATTCGTCTAAAGTAACCGGCTTCGTGGGTGGAACAAAAACACGTCCTCCAGAAGTGCCAGAGGCAGAAGTTTTCCGCGTCACTCAGCAAATGGCGGGAGTGGCAGAGAAGCCGAAGCCGAAAGTGAAGTTCTCTGTGGGTGAGAATGTGACTGTGATTGACGGTCCATTCAGCAACTTCCAGGGGTCTGTAGAAGAAGTGAACGAGGACAAAGGGAAACTGAAAGTTCTGGTGAGCATCTTCGGACGTCCGACTCCTGTGGAGTTGGATTATATTCAAGTTGAAAAAAATTAATTTAAGCGCTACATAGGGTGGCACTTAAAACTTAACAATAACACAACCTCTTGCAGGAGTGGGTCATGGCAAAAAAAGTTACAGGAATGATCAAGCTGCAGATACCGGCAGGGAAAGCGAATCCAGCTCCTCCCGTTGGACCGGCGCTCGGACAGCATGGGGTAAACATCATGGAGTTCTGTAAGCAGTTCAACGCGCGTACACAAGCGTTGGGTGATAGCATTATCCCTATCATCATCACTGTTTATCAGGACCGATCGTTTACTTTCATTACAAAAACACCACCGGTGTCTTCTTTGATCAAAAAGGCGTTGAAATTAGAATCAGGTTCTAAACAACCGCAAAAAGATAAAGTAGGCAAAATCAATAACGATCAAATCAAGCAAATCGCTACAACGAAATTGCCAGATTTGAACTGCTTGAAAGTAGAATCCGCAATGGCACAAGTTGCTGGAACTGCTAAGAGCATGGGTATCGACATCGCGTAAGGGTGGTAAAAATGGCAGGTAAAAAATTCGCAGCAGCCGTTAAAAAGGTTGATACTGCAAAAAAATACACTGTTGAAGATGCTTTCAAACTCGTTGTGGAGACAGCTCCTGCGAAGTTTGATGAATCTATCGACGTAGCATTGCGTTTAGGTGTTGATCCAAAACAATCTGACCAACAAGTGCGTGGAGCGATCGCTCTTCCTCACGGTTTGGGTAAAGAAGTTAAAGTTGTTGTTTTCGCAAAAGGCCCGAAAGAGGCTGAAGCAAAAGCAGCAGGTGCTGACTTCGTCGGAGCTGATGACCTTGTGGCTAAAATCCAAGGTGGTTGGTTGGATTTCGACAAATGTATCGCGACTCCAGATATGATGGCGACTGTTTCTAAAGTTGCTAAGATCCTGGGGCCTCGTGGTCTGATGCCAAACCCTAAAATTGGTACTGTAACTATGAACGTTGGCGAAGCCGTCACTGCCGAGAAAAAAGGTAAGTTGGATTTCCGCGTTGATAAAGCCGGTATCGTACATGCGGGTATTGGTAAGAAATCTATGGGTGATGCAAAGCTTCGTGATAACTTCATGACTTTGTTGGGTGCGATTGTGAAAGCAAAGCCCTCTACATCCAAAGGTATCTATCTTAAATCCATCTCTGTTGCTTCAACAATGGGGCCTGGAGTTAAGATTGAGCCTAATGCAGCTGCGGCTGCTACAGGTGCTAATTAATATTATTTTTAAATTGCGATCAGAGACAGTAGGTTTCTTATAGTAGATGTAATCCCTTGTTTGTGAGGGGCCTACCGAGATAAGGCAAAAGGTTTACTCAGGGATTTGTAACCTCCACACCGACCTGTTCGCACAACACTTCCGCTTCGGCGGAAGTAAAGTCTAATGAAAGGAGGCTCACACATGATCACTCGCGCAGATAAAGAGCAAGAGATTAAGCTTATTACTGAGAAATTCGGTAAGGCGACAGGAGCCTTCATCGTCGACTTCAAAGGCATCAAGGTTGAGCAGGTTACTAACTTGCGCAAAAAATTGAATGCTGCTGATTCTGAGATGAAGGTTGTCCGTAACACTCTGGCAAAAAGAGCGTTCAAAGATCACCCAGCTATTGAAACAGCATTTGCTAATTCAATGAAAGGTACTAACGCCATCGTATTCTCATACGGTGAAGTGAACGCGACTGCTAAAACATTGGCTGATTTTGCTAAGGACGTAGAAGTTCTGCAAATCAAGTCTGGTGTAATGGACGGCGAAGCTTTGAATGACGCTAAAATTAAGTTCTTGGCGACACTTCCGGGCAAAGATCAATGTCGTGCTATGTTGCTTGGCACATTCTTGGCTGCAGGTTCCGCACTTGCTAGATGCTTGAATGCTTATGCTGAAAAACTTGGCGGCGGCGCTGCTAGTACTGAGGAAGCTCCACAAGCTTAATTGTGGACTTTATAAATTCGGTCTTGAGTTTGAGATCGATAAATTGAATTAATAAATTTTTTGGAGGATTTTAAAATGTCACTTACTAACGAACAAATCGTTGAAGCATTGTCAGCGAAAACAGTTCTTGAGATCGCTGAACTTGTAAAAACACTTGAAGAAAAATGGGGCGTTTCTGCTGCGGCTCCAGTTGCTGCTGCGGGTGCAGGCCCTGCTGCTGCTGCTGAAGAAAAAACAGCTTTCGACGTTATCCTTGTTGACGCTGGCGCCAACAAAATCAACGTTATCAAAGAGGTTCGCGGCTTGACTGGTTTGGGTCTTGCTGAAGCGAAAGCTCTTGTTGAAGCTGGTAACAAAGCAGTTAAAGAAGGCGCGACTAAAGAAGACGCAGAAAAAATCAAGAAAGCTCTTGAAGCTGCGGGCGCGAAAGTTACTGTTAAGTAGTTTTTGCTTTCAATGGAAGCTCAAAAAGCCTCTGGGATTACCCGGGGGCTTTTTTTTGAACACCCACAGGGGGCCAATAAGCAGAAATTGCAGATCTTTGAAAAAGGAAGGTTTTTTACCTTCGATCTTATGGCCAATAAATTGTCCGATCCAAGCTCCTGCGAAAATCCCCAGACAGCTAAAAAAGATCTGAGAGGACTCTTGATGATGCTGCCACCAATACAAAATCAGAAAACTGACGATCAGTTGAGGCGAAACGATAAGAACGGCTTTCGCGCCCAGGCGGATATAAAAAGGGAATAAGACCACTGCGACGAGCAAGGCTAAATTGAGTGTTCCAAGGGAAACGGTCCAAAGCATTCCTAATAACGAAAAGAAGATCAGCGGCACGCAAACTCTGTGAATCGCCTGATTCACTTTATTCTGATGGCTTTGACTGTACTCATCCAACCAGTTTTCGAGAGTTCTCATGCAACCAGTATAGCATGGTTGCGATAAATTCAAAAAAATGCTCCATAGTGAGGCATTTTCGCAAAAAAAGATAGAAATAGGCTTGTTGGCGGAGAGAACTAGCGGACAGTTAAAAAAGAGGGCGCTCTTTTCGCTATCTCATGATCGGGAGGGTGAGTTGCGGAGTGGATTCCGTGCTGTATGCAGTAAAGCCGTAAGAACTCTTCTTCAGGATCATTTCCAGGGCTCTTCTTTTAATCTGAAAATGCGCTGCACAAAAGTAAGAATTTCGCAGTGGAGGGCGGAAGTCAGCCCCAGTGGGAAAAGAGATGCTGAGGTCTTTGGTAAAATACTTCCTAAGCATTTAAAACCCCTTGCTTTCTCGCAAACATAGAGTAGGTTGGGATACTTGCGTTTATACATTTAAATTTAATGTGGGCCTTGGTGTCTTCCCCCCGAAGTGAAGTTCCGATTTTCTTATTACGGAGAGTGCATTGGAAAAAACTCCAGTTACGGCTTCTAACATTCGAGTTAGAAAGTCATTCGCGAAAAATAAGCAAGTCATTGATATTCCCAATCTGATTGAATTGCAGAAGAGCTCCTACGAGGCCTTCATTCAAAAAGATATGGATCCAGATCGTCGCGGCGAAGCGGGTCTCAATGGCGTTTTCAAATCTGTATTCCCGATTACAGATTTCAACAACACAGCAAACCTTGAGTTTGTCTCCTACACTTTGGAGCCAGCAAAGTACGATGTGGACGAGTGCCGTCAGCGTGGTATGACCTTCGCTGCGCCTATCAAAGTCACTCTTCGTTTGATTGTGTTTGATGTCGATGAAGAAACAGAAGCACGCAGCATCCGAGATGTGAAAGAGCAAGAAGTTTACCTCGGCGAAATCCCTCTTATGACTGCGAACGGTTCTTTCATCATCAACGGTACTGAGCGCGTTGTTGTGTCTCAGTTGCACCGTTCTCCGGGTGTGTTCTTTGACCACGATGGTGGTAAAAATAACGCTTCTGGAAAGCTGATCTACTCTGCGCGTGTGATTCCATATCGTGGTTCTTGGTTGGATGCTGAGTTCGATCAAAAAGATCTGATCCATGTGCGAATCGACCGTCGTCGTAAATTCCCTGTGACCATCTTGTTGAAGGCATTGGGATACAATGCTGAGCAGTTGCTTGAGTACTTCTACGATCTCGATGAAGTCTATGTAAAATCTGGTAAGCTCTTCCGTAAATTGGACATCGAAAGAATGTCTGGTCAAAGAGCCTTGACTGACATTGAAGATCCTAAATCTGGTGAGGCTCTGGTTAAGGCTGGTCGCCGTATCACTCGTGCGATCGTTAAAAAGATCAAAGATCTGAATATCACTGAGCTTGAAGTTCAGCCTGAGGACTTGGACGCTAAAGTTTTGGCGAAGCCATTGATTGATGAGTCCACAGGGGAGATCATCGCTGATGCCAATGCAGAACTGAATTCTGCGATCATCAAGCGTGCAATCGAAGCGGGCATTGATCGTTTCTTCATGATCTTCTTTGACGGTTTGACTGTAGGACCTTATCTCCGCAACACATTGTTGGTGGATAAAGTCAGCAATAAAGAAGAGTCTTTAATTGAGATCTACAAACGTCTTCGTCCTGGTGAGCCTCCAACATTGGAAGCGGCTACGACATTCTTTGGTCGTTTGTTCTTTGATCCTGAGACCTATGACCTCTCTGAAGTGGGTCGTATCAAGATCAATCACAGATTCGGCATCTCTATGGATGAATGTCCGCCATCTCATCGCACACTGACTCACAAAGATATCTTGAGCACGATTAAAACTCTGATCGATCTGAAAAATGGTCGCGGTGTGATCGATGATATCGACCACTTGGGCAACCGTCGTGTGCGCTCAGTGGGTGAGTTGCTGGAAAACCAATACCGTATCGGGTTGGTTCGTATGGAGCGTGCGATTCGTGAGCGTATGTCTCTGCAAGATGTTGAGACGATGATGCCGCATGACCTCGTCAACGCGAAGCCTGTGAATGCAGTTGTGAAAGAGTTCTTCGGCTCTTCTCAATTGTCTCAGTTCATGGATCAAACAAATCCATTATCTGAGATCACACATAAACGTCGTTTGTCAGCATTAGGGCCTGGAGGTTTGACTCGGGACCGTGCGGGCTTTGAGGTTCGTGACGTACATCCAACGCATTACGGACGTATCTGTCCTATCGAGACTCCAGAGGGACCAAACATCGGTTTGATCGCGTCTTTGGCGACTTATGCGCGCATCAATAACTATGGTTTCATTGAGACTCCTTATCGTAAAGTGGATCAGGGTGTGGTTTCTAAAGATATTAACTATCTTTCTGCTTTGGAAGAGGCGGGTCACCATATCGCTCCGGCAGCTCGTGATGAAGCTGGTAATAAATCCATTCAAACTGCGACAACGATCACTCGCCGTGATGGTGAGTATGAGATCGTGGATAAAGATAAAGTGGCTTTGATGGACGTCTCTCCTTCTCAGCTCGTTTCTATCGCGGCGTCTTTGATTCCGTTCTTGGAGCATGACGATGCCAACCGTGCCTTGATGGGATCGAACATGCAACGTCAAGCGGTTCCATTGCTCCGTTCTCGCGCCCCACTTGTTGGAACAGGCGTTGAGCGCTTGGTGGCTCGTGACTCGGGTACATCCGTGGTTGCTCAAAATGATGGTATTGTGGAAGAGGTGGATGCGTCTCGTATCGTGGTTCGTCGTTTTGCAAAAGGCGGTGAGTTGGGTGCGAATGTGGATATCTACAATCTGACGAAGTACCAACGTACAAATCAAAATACCTGCTTCAACCAAAAGCCTATTGTCACTGTAGGTGATAAGGTTTCTAAGGGCGACATCGTTGCTGACGGTCCGTCTACAGAATTAGGTGAGTTGGCATTGGGACAAAACATCCTTGTGGCTTTCACTCCTTGGCAGGGTTACAACTTCGAGGATTCCATCTTGATTTCTGAGCGTCTGTTGAAAGATGACGTTTACACGTCCATCCACATCGAAGAATTCGAGTGCGTGGCGCGTGATACGAAGTTGGGTAAAGAAGAGATCACTCGTGATATCGCCAATGTCGGCGAAGAGGCTCTGAAAGACCTCGACAGCTCCGGTATCATTCGTATCGGTGCGGAAGTTCGACCTGGTTATATCCTGGTGGGTAAGGTGACTCCTAAAGGTGAAACTCAACTTTCTCCTGAGGAAAAACTTTTGCGTGCGATCTTCGGTGAAAAAGCCGGCGATGTTCGCGACACCTCTCTGCGTGCGCCATCCGGCGTGTACGGAACAGTGATCGACGCTCAGGTATACTCTCGTGAAGGTGCGGACCGCGATGAGCGTCTGTCTTCCATCATTGAAGAGAAAAAGCGCAAACTTGAAAAAGATTTGGCCGTAGAGCAAAACGTTATCAAAAATAATGCTATTTCCAAATTGCGCGACATCTTGGTTGGTAAAACAACAACCGGCGTTCTTTTGAACGAAGATGGAAGCCAGAAGCTTTTGAACAAAGGTCAAGTGATCACAGAAGCTGATTTGGAAACAGTTCCTTTTGAGTTGTTGAACTATATTCCTTTGGAACAGGATCTTGAGTTCCAAGTGAACAAGATCATCGACAACGCTCGCAACCAGTTGGATGCCGTGAAATTGGTATTCAACGAGAAGATTGATCGCCTACGCAAAGGTGACGAACTGCCTCCGGGCGTGATCAAAATGGTTAAAGTTTACGTGGCGATCAAACGCAAAATGCAAGTCGGTGACAAGTTCGCCGGACGTCACGGA
>JBCECD010000062.1:8087-9704 GCA_039206745.1 Bdellovibrio sp.
GAAATAAGGGTGTCGTTTCGAAGGTCTTGCCTGCGGAAGATATGCCATACCTTGCGGATGGAACACCTGTTGATATGGTGTTGAATCCACTCGGGGTTCCTTCTCGTATGAACATCGGGCAAATCCTCGAAGTTCACTTGGGTTGGGCTGCTCACAACTTGGGTAAGCAATTGGGTGCTTATCTGGATAAGTGGAATGCTGAGAATGCTCGTCGGGATATGAAAGATATCTTCAACGATACTGATATTTCCACAAAACTGGATAAGGCAGACGATACTTCCCTGAAGCAAATGGTCACTCGTATGAAAAACGGTATCCACGTTGGAACACCTGTTTTCGACGGTGCTCGTGAGTCGGATGTGAAAGCTTTATTGGAAAAAGCACAGGTTCCAACTTCTGGTAAGTCCATCCTCTTTGATGGTCGTACCGGGGAGCCGTTCACGAATCCAGTAACTGTGGGTATCATGTACATGCTGAAACTTCACCATCTGGTCGAAGAGAAGATCCATGCTCGTTCTATCGGGCCTTACTCTCTGGTTTCGCAACAGCCTTTGGGCGGTAAAGCGCAATTCGGGGGGCAACGTCTCGGAGAGATGGAGGTCTGGGCGATCGAAGCATACGGTGCTGCGTATTCATTGCAAGAGTTCCTCACTGTTAAGTCGGATGACGTGGCAGGAAGAACGCGTATGTATGAAAGCATCGTGAAGGGTGAAAACATTCTCGAACCAGGGCTTCCTGAGTCCTTCAACGTTCTTGTGAAAGAGCTTCAGTCTCTGGCCTTGAATGTGGAGTTGATGGAGTCTGATATTCTTCGTGATCAAGATGAAGATCTTGGCGAAGAGGGTGTCGAGTTTGAAGAGGCAATTGTTCCGGCTCCGTCAGCAGACGAGCCAGGGCAACACTAATTAATAATTTAACAACAGGGGTGTTCTTTGAGAGACTTGTTGAATTTTTTCGATAAACCAAAAGATCCACTTTCATTTGATGCGGTACGCGTTTCGCTCGCATCTCCAGAGATGATTCGTGAATGGTCTTTCGGTGAGGTTAAGAAGCCTGAGACTATCAACTACCGTACTTTCAAACCAGAGCGTGATGGTTTGTTCTGTGCGAAAATTTTCGGTCCTATCAAGGACTATGAGTGCTTGTGCGGTAAGTACAAACGTATGAAATACCGTGGCGTCGTCTGTGAAAAGTGCGGCGTTGAAGTGACTCAGACTAAAGTGCGCCGGGAGCGTTTGGGCCATATTGAACTGGCAACGCCTGTGGCTCATATTTGGTTCTTGCGCTCTTTGCCTTCACGTATTGGTAACTTGCTCAATCTTTCTTTGAAAGACGTTGAGAAAGTTCTCTACTGTGAAGCTCATGTGGTGATCGATCCAATGGAAACAACATTGGAAGAAGGTCAAATTTTGACAGAAGAAGCTTACCAAGCGGCTTTGAATGAGTTCGGTCCGAACTTCAAAGCCGGTATGGGCGGTGAGGCTGTTCGGGAGCTTTTGCGCAAAATTGATCCGGAGTATTTGTCTCGCAAATTGCGCATGGAAGTGAAAGATACAAAATCGGAAGCGCAAATCAAGAAATTGACGAAGCGTCTTCGTGTTGTTGAAGCCTTCAAAG
>JBCECD010000063.1:0-424 GCA_039206745.1 Bdellovibrio sp.
TGTCAGCATAACTTCCTCCGCCGTAGTCGGGAGCAGCAAGAGTGGCGACGGGATTAGCAAGATCAATTTGATAAGTCACGGGAGTAGGATTGTCGCTGGCATCGCCGACATTCCCAACTTGGTCTGTCACCTTGGTGAGATCTAAAGAGACAGTGACAGTGGCAAGGTCTGCACAAGTTCCGCCAGAAAGAGTGGCCGTGGCAACAGAGTTTCCGGAACCATTCACGCTCATCGCAATAGCTGCGGTGGGGTTCGTGGCGCATCCACTGATGGTTAAGACACTGTTGCTATTCGAAGCGGAGAAAGCTTGCACCAATTTATCAAAGGTCACGGTGACGGTATTAGCTCCTGAAGCAACGCCGGAGTAGTTATTGGTCACAGCCAGAGTGGCTGTGGGGCTGACGGCATCAGTGGCGTCGGCGGC